>JBGPGE010000028.1:0-42765 GCA_041483675.1 Binatia bacterium | reverse complement strand
GCCAGCGCCGAGCTTCGCGACACGCGGGGATTAATCTCGAACACGAACACGCCGCACTCCATCGGAATGACCGCGAACTGGATGATGGAGCCGCCGGTATCGACGCCGATCTCGCGGATGACGCGCAGCGCCGCGTCGCGCATGATCTGATACTCTTTGTCGGTCAGCGTCTGCGCCGGCGCGACCGTGATGGAGTCGCCGGTGTGGACGCCCATCGGATCGAAATTCTCGATCGAGCAGACGACCACGACGTTGTCCTTGTGATCGCGCATCACTTCGAGCTCGAACTCCTTCCACCCCAGGACCGATTCCTCGACCAGCACCTCATGGACCGGCGAGATGCTGAGCCCGCGTTGCACCAGCTCTTTGAACTCCTCCGCGCCGTAGGCGATGCTACCGCCGCTGCCGCCCAGCGTGCGCGACGGTCGGATGATGACGGGGAAGCTCAGCCGCCCGACGATTCGCTGCGCGTCTCCCATCTTGCGGGCGTAGCCGCTCCGGGGCAGATCGAGTTTCGCCCTCCCCATCGCCTCTTTGAATAGATCGCGGTCCTCGGCCATTTTGATCGCTTCAAGCTTCGCGCCGATCATCTCGACGCCGTACCGCTCGAGGATGCCCTGCTCGGCGAGATCGATGGCGATGTTGAGCGCGGTCTGCCCGCCGACGGTCGGGAGCAGCGCGTCCGGCCGCTCCTTCTCGATGATCTTCTCGACGATGTCGACCGTGATCGGCTCGATGTAGGTGCGGTCGGCGAAGTCGGGGTCGGTCATGATCGTCGCCGGGTTGGAATTGACCAGGACGACGCGGAAGCCTTCTTCTTTGAGCGCCTTGCAGGCCTGCGTGCCGGAGTAGTCGAACTCGCACGCCTGGCCGATCACGATCGGCCCGGAGCCGATGAGCAGAATCGTCTTGATGTCGGTTCGCTTGGGCATGGGACTAAGAAGGCTGCTGCTCCATCATCTCCGTGAATCTGCGGAACAGATAGCTGGCGTCGTGCGGGCCGGGCGAAGATTCGGGGTGATACTGGACTGAAAAAATCGGCAGCTCGCGGTGCGCCAGCCCCTCGACCGTGTTGTCGTTTAAGTTCAGATGCGTCACCTCGGTTGCGCCCTTCAGCGAATCGGCATCGACGGCGAAGCCGTGGTTCTGCGTCGTGATCTCGACTTTGCGTGTCGTCAGATCCATCACCGGTTGGTTGCCGCCGTGATGGCCGAATTTGAGCTTGTAGGTCTTCCCGCCGAGCGCCAATCCCATGATCTGATGGCCGAGGCAGATGCCGAAGATCGGTTTTTTACCGATGAGTTTTTGCACGTTCTCCTTCGCATAAGGCACCGCGTCGGGATCGCCGGGGCCGTTGGAGAGAAAGATCCCGTCGGGGTTCAGGTTGAGCACGTCCTCCGCTGAAGTCGAGGCCGGAACGACTTTGACCTTGCATCCGGACTCCGCCAGGTTGCGCAAGATGTTGTGCTTGATTCCGTAGTCGTAGGCGACAACGAAATAGCGCGGCGATTCGAAGCTCGGCGTCTTCTTTCTCCCTTTTCCCCCCTGCTCCTCTGCCCCCCTGCTCCGATATCCCCTCCCCAACTCCCATACCCCCTGCTCCCAATCGTAGGCTTCCTGACAGGTCACCTCTTTGACCAAATCTCTGCCGACCAGCCCCGGCGATGCCTTGGCTCTGGCGATCAGTGGCTCGGGATTGTCCGTGAGCGTCGAAATAATACTTTCCTGCGACCCTCGATCTCTCAGGCGGCGCACCAACGAGCGCGTGTCTATTCCTTCGATGCCGACGATGCCGTGCTCTTTCATGTATTCGTGGAGCGGCTGAGTCGCGCGCCAGTTGCTTGGCACGGCCGTATACTCTTTCACGATGAAGCCCTTGACGTAAGGCTTGCGCGACTCGACGTCCTCCGGATTGACGCCGACGTTGCCGATCTCGGGATAGGTCATCGCGACCAGCTGCCCCTCGTACGACGGATCGGTCAAGATTTCCTGGTAGCCGGTCATGCTCGTGTTGAACACGACTTCGCCGGCGGCCTCGCCCTCGGCGCCGAAGGCGCGGCCCACGTAGAAGGTTCCGTCCGCCAGGGCGAGTATCGCCCGCCGCTGTTTTGATTCGCTTATGCTCACGCCTTCGCCCCTACGACCTACCAGCTACGACCTCATTTTGCTCGATTGCATGATCCGGTGTGACGATGGAATAGATCACCACCTTGTCTTTCTCGTCCTGCTCCACCTCGCGGAGCTTCACCCGCACCCTTTCCTTTTCCGAGGTCGGGATATGCTTCCCGACGTAGTTGGGCTTGAGCGGCACTTCCCGGTGGCCGCGGTCCACCAACACCGCGAGGCGGACCGACTTCGGCCGCCCGGCCTTGAAGATAATGCTCAGCGCGCTCTTGACCGTCCGTCCCGTGTAGATTACGTCGTCGACGAGAACGATCGGCCGGTCCTTCAGCGCGAGCGGCTCGGTCTCGTCCGTCGCCGCCGTCGCTCTACGGATGCCCTCTCCGCTCCCGAAGATCTCGATCTCGCCGACCTCGATCTTACGCCGGGATTGTCGCTCTATCTCCTCGGCGATCCGCCTGGCGAGAATGAGCCCTTTCGTCTTGACGCCCAGGAGCAGCAGCCGGTCGAGATTTTCGCTCTCTTTAAGAATCTGCTCGGCCATCTGATGGACGGCGCCGCGGATCTCTTCCTCGCCCATGATGCTCCGCTGCGGCCCGCCTTTGTAAGGCTCGTATCGCAGCTCCTCCGCCTGCTTGATGGAATCGAAAATCGCCAGCTCGCGCCGTTGGAACCACTCGGTCACCGTATCGGCAAGGGCAATGTCGTACGGACAATACCGCTTGGAAATGCTATGCCCCACGTACTGCACCTTGAGCTGATGATCGCAGTAAAAGCAGCGCAAGATCAGGCTCCCTCCCGGACCGGTGAAGACGATCTCGAAGCGCGGCCTGGCTGACAAGCTTTCGACGCGAGTCACGCAGTTCGTGTTGGCGCACTCCGGTCCGAGCGCCTCGGGACTCTCGTAGAGCTGAGCCTTTCTTCGCAGCTCCCGGCCTTCTAACGCGGCGGGCGTCGCCAGCAGAAACTTCAGCAGCGCCATTCGGATCGGCACGCCGTAGGCGGCCTGCTTGAAGTAGATGCCGCGGTGGTCTTTGTCGATCGCCGGAGACAATTCGTCCACGCGCGGCAGCGGATGCATGACGACGGTATCCTTGAATCGCCGCTCCTTCAGAAAACGCTCATCCAGGCTTGGATACTCCGCACTCTGCCCGCCATTCTCTTTCATCCGCTCTTTTTGTTTGCGCGTCATATAGAAGGCGTCGAATTTGAGACCGGAAGCGATGCTGCGAATCCGGTTTTGAATCTTCGGGTCAACCTGGGTGAAAAGAGCCAATTGGTGCGGCTGGTTCGGCGTAAGATAGATCGCATCGGTCTCTGTGACGACGGCCTGCAGATCGTTCGATGTCACGGAGGCGAGATTGTAATGGTATCGGCTCTCCAGCCGTTCCACGACATACTGCGGCAGCTCCATGCCGCCGGCCGCCAGAGTCACGACGTTGACTCCGAAGCGCGCCAGGGCATAGACCAGCGAGTGGATCGTCCGGCCATGCTTCAGGTCGCCGCAGATGACGACAGTCAGCCCCTTCAAGTCGCCCTTCTCTTTTTTCAGCGTATAAAGGTCGCACAACGTCTGCGTGGGATGCTCGTGGCCTCCGTCGCCGGCGTTGATCACCGGGACGCCGGCATACTCGGCCATCGCTTGGACCGCGCCGTCCCAGTAGTGGCGCACCACCAGGACGTCGGCGTAGCTCGAAACGACCCTGGCGGTGTCGGCGAGGGTCTCTCCCTTGGCGGTGGAAGAGCTGCGCATGTCGGGACAACTGATCACCGAGCCGCCGAGCCGCTGCATCGAAGACTCGAACGACAGACGGGTGCGGGTGCTCGGCTCGTAAAAGAGCGTCGCCATGATCGTGCCGGCGAGCGCCTGCGCCCCCGGGCCGCGCCGGTCCAGCGCCAGCATTTCATCGGCGATAGCAAAAATTTCTTCGATCTCTTGATCCGACAAGTCTTCGATCGAGATGAAATCGCGTTTTTCTTCGAAAGCCATTTTCGGAGCCTATTTGTCCCGCTGTTTCGTGACGATCACCTGGTCCACGCCGTCCGCTTCTTCGAGCAACACGTTGACGCGCTCGGAAGCGGCCGCCCGCACGTTCTTTCCCACGATATCGGGCCGGATCGGCAGCTCGCGGTCGCCGCGATCGATGAGAATCGCGAGCAAAACCTTCTTCGGTTTTCCCAGGTTGCCGATCATGTCCAGGGCGGCCCGTACGGTGCGCCCCCGATAGATGACGTCATCCACGAGCACCACCGTCCGGTCATCGATGGCGACCGGCGTGTCCATCCGCGCCGGATGATCCGTGGAGGGGTTCGCCACGTCGTCCCGGAACGGCGTAACATCCACGATGCCCACCGGCGGAGAGCTTCCGCCCAGGCTCTCGATCTTGTGGGCCAGCCGCCGCGCGAGATGCGCGCCGCGCGACCGGATGCCGATCAGGGCGAGGTCCTCGGCGCCGCACTTCTCAATCACCTCGTGCGCCATCCGGCTGATCATCCGCCGGATCTCCTCTGCTTCCAGTAGAACTCGCTTCTCCGGGTCCATATAAAAAAAGACCCCGGCGGGATTACCGCAAGGGTCTTCGAGCGCACTGATGAATTACGTTTTCGGTTGTCATATCGCCCTTCCCAATCTCGCAGGACTGGTTTAAAAGGCTGGGTGTCTTATATGCCCTGTCGCGGGCGAAGTCAAGAATCGGTTCGACACCGTCTCGGCGGCCACCATCCGTTCCGCTTTTCGACCTCAATCCCTACCTTGACAAACTCCGCCTGCCGTAAGATATAGCCGAGTACCCGAGACCCGCGCCGCCTGCGACCGGGCGCCATAATGAAAATCGGCAAAATAAACCTTCAGGAAACGGCCGACGCCGTTCGTCTCTCGGCAAGGCTCGACGACTTCGAGTTGTGGTACAAGTTGCCCGTGGGCTGGCCGGTAATCCCGCGGGGAGACGCCTTCCTTCCGCCGGCCCTGGTGGTTTCCATGCTGCGGGACGAACCGCCGGAGATTACCTCCGCCGCCCTTATCTCGCCGCAATTACGTCGGGGCTGCGAGCAGATTCAACACGTTCTGCACGGTTGGGATCCGAGCTTCCGTTACGCGACCATCCTGGCCGGAGAGAAGGTCTCGGAGCCCTGCAATCCGGGCGTCGCGGCATTCTTCTCGGGAGGGCTGGACAGCGCCTACACGTTTTTGCGACACGCGGAAGAAATCACTCACCTCATCCTCGTGCGCGGCTGGGACATTCCGCTCGCTGACGATCGAGTGTTCACCGCAGCCGTTCGGCACGGCGAGAACGTCGCCCGCGCATTCGGCAAGACACTGGTGGTTGTGGAAACCAACTCGCTGGAGATGGTCGCCCGTCGTAGCATTCGCCGGTGGACCTATTTCGGAGCGAGCCTGGCTGGAGTCGCGTTGGCCCTGGGATTCCAAAAAGTCTATGTCGCCGCGGGACAAAACTACAGCTATTTTTGGGCCGCCGGCTCCCATATGTTGTTGGATCCTCATTGGTCGACCGAGACCACGACCTTCGTCCATGACGGGGTGGAGGCGCGGCGCAGCGATAAGCTCCGCGCGCTCGCCGGGTCGCGTGTGCTGCTCGACGGTCTGCGGGTTTGCCTGCGCCGCGGCAACTACAACTGCGGTAGTTGCGAAAAGTGTCTCCGCACCATGGTTCCCCTCCGCCTGCTCGGTCTTGCTTCCGCCGCTCTTCCTCCACTCGCCACGGCGGGCCTTCTGCGCAAGATCAGTCTCCGCGAGGAACAGCAGTTTGCCTACTGCCGGGAGAATCGTGAACTGGCTCTCGATGTAGGGGATGTAGAAATTACGCGGGCTCTTTTATCGCTCATGCGCGGCTACATGGTCCGGAAGACCGTCCTCGATTTTGACGAGTTTTTCTGCGGCGGCCGGATTACGCGCGCGTACCGTATTTTGCGGGGTCGGGATCCCGCCGGTCGCCCGCCAATCAGCCGGGCGATATTCCGCCCGCCTTCCCGCGACACGGGGTCCGACCAAGGACGCTAAAGCCGGGGGCGATGCAGTCACGGCAAGTACCAACAGGCCGCCAAGCGAAACAAGCAAAACCCTGGTTTTCGCGCGGCTCATGGGATCTTTGCCTGATCGCGATGCGGCCGCTAAAACAGCGTATAGATGAATGGCGCCACGGCGCTGCTCTGGGCGAAGATGATGAGCGCGCCGAAGCCGAGCAGGAAGAGAATCATCGGGGTGAGCCACCACCACTTGTTGTGCCAGAAAAACGAGAGCAGCTCGCCGAAAATCCCTAGACGAACCGCAAGACTTTCGATCAACTTCATTCGGATAGCCTCCTCAAGCGAGCGCCGCCTTCTCGATCAGATAGTCGCCCAGCACCAAAAGATCAAGTCCGCTTCGCGCGAATGTGGAAAACGCCTCCCGCGGCGTGTTCACGATCGGCTCGCCCTTCAGGTTAAAGGATGTGTTAAGCAAAATCGGCACTCCCGTTGCGTCGCCGAATGTCTCGATCAGCCGGTAATACCTCGGATTCGTTTCCCGCATCACCGTTTGAAGCCTGCCGGTGCCGTCAACGTGCGTGATCGCGGGAATGGCCTCGCGGCGCTCCGGTTTCACGCCGACGACATATAACATGAAACGCGCGGGGTAGTGGCGCGCGGCGTCCGGCAGGGCGAAGTAGTCCTCGGCCCGCTCCGCCAGGACCGACGGCGCAAAGGGACGAAACGGCTCGCGGAACTTGATCTTCACATTGACCAGGTCCTTCATTTCGGCCCGCCGGGGGTCGGCCAAAATACTGCGGTTGCCCAGCGCCCTGGGCCCCCATTCAAAACGTCCCTGCAGCCATCCGACCGCCTTTCCCGCCTCAAGCCCGTTCACCACACGCTCGATCAGTTTTTCCTCGTCGCCGAACCGCTCGTGGCGGATCCCCTCGCTTGTCAGAAACTCTTCGATCTCACCCGCAGAGTGTTCCTGCCCCCAGTAGGCGTGCTCCATGACGAACTTGCGCGGCCTGCCGAGCGCCATGTGATATGCATAGAGCGCGGCCCCTACCGACCCGCCACCGTCCCCCGCCGACGGTTGCACGTAAATCTGCTCGAAGGGGGTTTCCCTGAGGATTCTCCCGTTGGCGACGCTGTTCAGGGCGACCCCTCCTGCCATGCAGAGGCGATTGAGACCCGTTTGCCGTTGAACATGCCGGGCCATGCCCAGCAGAACCTCTTCCGTCACCGCCTGAATGCTCGCGGCCACGTCGGCATAGTACTGGTTCTGTTTCGCCAGCTCGTTGTAGTTCGACGGCTTCTCGCCGAAATAGGACGGATATCCGCTGGTCGGGGTAAAAAAGTAAGCCTGCGAACTGCGCGGCGGGCCGAAAAGCGATTCGAATTTTCCGTTGAAGGTCTTATCCGTCGAGTAGTGAAACGAGAAATAGTCCATGTCGAGTTCAAAGCTGCCGTCTTGACCGAGCCGGATCAGCTTGCGCACCTTGTCCACGTACCGGGGCGTTCCGAACGGCGCCATCCCCATTACCTTGTACTCCCCTTCGTTGACTTCGAATCCCAGAAACGCCGTAAAGGCGCTGTAGAGGAGACCTAAGGAATGAGGAAAGCGAATTTCTCCGAGCAGTTTGATATCGGATCCCTTGCCGACTCCGAAGCTGGCTGTCGCCCATTCTCCGACCCCGTCGACCGTGAGGAGCGCCGCCTCTTCGAAGGGGGAGCAGAAAAAGGCGCTGGCAGCATGCGAGAGATGGTGTTCGCTGAAAAGGATTCTCGACCCGGCTATCCCGAGCCGCTTCTGGATCAAGTGTTTAATCCACAACTTGTCGCCAAGCCAGGTGACCATTGCCTCGCGAAAAACCCGATGCGAGCGTGGAAAGGTCTGCAGGCTGGATAGGATAAGTCTCTCGAACTTCAGGAAAGGCTTCTCAAAAAAAACGACATAATCCAGATCGGCCGCCCGTAGGCCGCCCAACCCGAGACAAAAGTCGATGGCCCGCTGCGGAAACTCGTAGTCGTGCTTCTTGCGGCTGAATCGCTCCTCCTCCGCCGCGGCGACCAGCTCCCCATCCCTCAGGAGCGCCGCCGACGCGTCGTGAAAATAACAGGAAATTCCCAGGATATCCGTGTCCAGCCCTCCTCAAAATTGCTCGCGCCCCCGCGCCATCACATCCCCTGCGCGCTCTGCCCTCGAGCGCCAGCCCCTCTCAGCCCTAGGCTTGATAGACAACGGATCGCTCAAGCAACGAATAGCTATGGCAAACGGGGAAACAATAACGAAGTAGAAAACGACCAAAAGCGCCCGAGCCTGAAGGTCGCCTAGTTTCTTCCCAAACCGCTTCCACCCTTCCAAAAACGCTCCAAGCGCGCCTCCTTTGAAAATTTCCATAGAGCTGCGCGACCCCTTCTCTTACAAGCGGCGGCGCCGGCCCTCCCAGAAAGTCGGTGGAAATTCCTGCGCTCTAAGATTTTATCCACTTCATGTGCAATGATTTCATTGCCGCGATCATGTAAGTGGGCCCCATCGATCAATATGTCCCCAGGGGGTACAGATCGGTAGCCGTGCGACCAACCATACGCGGAGGGCATTTCTATGCTGCCGCAGCATAGCAACGCTAAGCAATGTATCGCGAGCAATGCGGAAGATCAACCTTGCGAGCACGCCATGGATCGTCCCGACTACCTGAGCGGTCGCTCTGCGAGGCCCTTGCTGAGAAGGGGATCTCCACCCAGGCTGCTTGAGCGATACGGCCGATGGTTCGCTCCAGCGATTCCGCCGACGTGTTGCGAAACAACATGACCGGTGATATGAAGCGCGATGTTACATTTCGCTTGGATCGGCGATCCAACGGCGGTTGGCCTGGATAAAGGCGTTTTTATTTGCTCCCGCCGGCTTTCAAGCCGGTTGTGGAGGCGAGTGAACGCCGGGAGTCATCTCGTGGAGAGTCTACTCGCGAAATTCTCCTCTGAAAATATCAAACGGGAGCCATTCCCGCACCTTATCGCTCGGGATGTGTTGGGTGAAGAGCTGGTTGACCAGCTCATCTCCCAATTCCCTCCAACAGAGGTCATACGGCGTTCCCGTAAAAGCGATTCTAATGTGCGCTTTGGCCTGCCGTCGGGTCTCGCGCTTGAGAGTCCGGCGGTCAGCCCCCTATGGAAAGAGTTTGTCGCTCGCCATACCTCCCAGACATTTTGGCAGGAGTGCGTGAAGGTGTTTAGATCCGCTATCTCCGAAACCTTCCCCGACCTTGAAAAAAAGATCGGCATCCTGGATCGACTCAAAGCAGGTGTCCAACACCTTGACAGCTTTAGCACGGTAGATGTTTTGCTGAATGCGACGATTGCCGTAAATACGCCCGTAACCAGCGGCCCGTCCTCCGTTCGCGGAACCCATGTGGATGATCCCAGAAAGCTCTTGGTCGGCCTGTTCTATTTGCGTCTGCCTCAGGATACTTCACGCGGCGGCGACCTGAATCTGTACGCTTTGAAGTCCGCCAAGTTGAGGTTCAAAGGCCATAATTTTAAGCGAAAAAATGTGGACTTGGTCGCAACCGTGCCGTACGAAAGAAACCGCATGCTGTTCTTCGTCAACTGTTTGCGGTCGCTGCACGGAGTCTCGCTTCGGGAAGTTACACCGTATCCGAGAATCTTCGTCCAGTTTACAGCCGACTTCAAAGAGCCTATTTTCGATCTTCGTCCCTATCAGAAAGCGTCTTTCGGGAGGTTATGGTCACGCTGGTTCAGAAACTCCTCAAGATCCGTCGAACCGTCTCCCTACTGACCGATATCTCTTCGCCACCACCCGCTCAAGTTATGAGGTGTGATTTCCTTCCGTCCGGCAAGCCATGTTGGCTTCTAGAACGACGACATGCGTAGCAAGCTTTTTTTGATCTTGTTGGGACTGGTGTTAGGGCTTGTCTTTGCGGAGGGACTCCTCCGCCTCGTCGACATTTCGCGGCTTCAGGGAGTCCTGAAGTCGTTCAAAGGACCGAGTTATGTAAACACCACGCACGAGTTATTCGGCTGGGCGCTTGTGCCCAACGCCGAATTCACATTCGAAAGCGAAAGGCACAAGGAATTTAAAGTTCAGGTAAAAATCAATTCGAAAGGCATTCGCGATAGAGAATACGATTATCAAAAGACCCCCGGCACCTTTCGCATACTGGTGCTTGGGGATTCTTTCTCGGCGGCGTTTCAGGTCCCGCTAGAGGAAACATGGCATGAGCTTCTCGAAAGCCGGCTGGGACAGACGAGCCCCTGCCGGATAGAGATAGTGAATGCCGGTATGCCCGGGTGGGGAACGGGCCAGGAGCTGCTCTATTACCGCCATGAAGGCTATAAATACGATCCGGATCTCATTCTTTTACAGATCTTTGCCAACGACGTGTATGACAACTACCCGGATCGGATCGGACCGGGTCAGAAATTGGAGAAGCCACTCTTTTTTTTGAATCGTGAACAGTTGGAGTTGAAAAATTTTCCATACCGTCCCGCCGGAATCGAACCCGGCGGGTCGCGCGTCTATAAGCTTGTCAAGTTTCTCCTCCGCCCTCGCGCACGCTGGACGCCGCAGTCCCCGTCACAGCCGCCGCCGCCGCTGTTCATGTATTCCGCCAATGACTACTTGCGCCTTCACGAGGCCCCGTGGAGATTGACTATGAGGTTGATGCAGGAACTCAACGCTGAAACGGCCAAGCACGGGGCCAAACTAGCGGCGTTCTACATCCCAGAGAAGAGGCAGATCGACCCTGCAGGCCGGCTGGAACTCCTGCAACGCTACCCGGAGACGACGGACCTTAAATGGAATTTAGACAACCCCAATATGCGGATCGGCGCGTTTCTTCAGCAGCAAGGCGTTCCCTATTTTGACCTGACCTCGTATTTCCGGGAAGAGTTGAGCAAAACCGGCCTGGCTTTACATTTTCTTAGGGATAAGCACTTAAATCCGGCTGGGAATCGGCGTACCAGCGAGCTGCTTCACCCCTGGTTACAAAAACAAATCTTATGTCCTAGGGGCAAAAATCCCCAACAAGCCGCAACGGGAAACCTCTAGCCCGGATGCTTTAACGTTCAGGAAGCCTAGGCAAAGGAGGTTCCCATGCCTGGTGTCGTCGATGCCGATACGCATATCGCAGAGTCGGAGAGGATGTGGGAGCTGATCGACCGCGAGATGTATCCCCGGCGGCCGGTGATCGCCTCGGTGCCGGAGGATACTCTCTACGGCAAACGCAACGCCTTCTGGCTGATCGATGGAAATATCTTTCCGCGACCCGCCGGCAAGGGAAGTTTTCGCCTCATCACCCCTTCCGCCTCCAGGCATGAGTTTTCTCGTGGCGACATTCATATCGGATGCCGCGAGCTTACAAATCCCGCGGCGCGCCTCGCCGACATGGACCAGCTCGGTGTCGAGCTGCAGGTGATCTACCCGACGTTGTTTCTGGTTTACCTTACGGACGATCCCGCGCTGGACGTTGCCCTCTGCCGCGCCTACAACCGATACCTCGCGGAGGCATGCTCGAAGAGCAAAGACCGCCTGAGATGGATCGCGGTCCCGCCGTTAAGATCGATTGAAGAGTCTGTGAAGGAGATTCGCTGGGCGAAGGATCACGGCGCGGTCGGCGTATTTTTCCGCGGGCTTGAAGGCGACAAGACTTTGGACAATCCGTACTTCTTTCCCGTGTACCAGGCCGCCAACGATTTGGACCTGCCAATCTGCGTTCACACCGCGATCGGCAACACGACGCTTCTCAAGATGATCGATGTCGAGCGCAATCACAGTTTTCTGGCGAGCCGGGTTCTGCCGTTGGTGGCGTTCCGCGATATTGTGGCAAACAAAATACCGGAAACGTTTCCGAAGCTGAGATTCGGGTTCATCGAAGCCTCGGCGGGCTGGGTCCCATTTCTGATTCATATTCTCCGAAGATTGCTGCGCGACCGCTGGAAGTACGCTACCAGCGCCGACCTCTTCCGGGAGTACCGGCTCTACGTCGCGTGTGAAGCCGACGAAGACGTCGCCTACCTGGCGAAATACACCGGCGACGATCATCTCATCATCGGCTCGGACTACGGCCACAACGATCCGTCGGAGGAGCGCAATCTCGTAGCGACGATGCGCGCCCGCGAGGATATACCGAAAGGACTTACGGAGAAGATTCTCTGCGAAAACCCACGGAGACTTTATCCGCTGTAATCAATCAGCAGATTTTGGCCGGTTTGCCGGCGAAGGCGCCTTCATACGGGCGTTTGCGTGACCTTGTCGCTTTCTACCTGAACATCATTTGCCAGCTTGATAGCCTGACCCTCCCCATCAACTACGGAGTAGGCAATGAGTTGCCCAAGGGTGCAGCCTGTCAGACCGCACTCGGTGCTGAACAGGGCGAGAGCATAGAATCCGTTCTCCGGGTTGTTATACAACGCTAAAACGTGGTGATCTCCGATCAGGAGCGCGGCGCCGGGGACAAACACAAAACCTTTGAGCAGGTCGGGCGGCTCCTCGGCCTCAACGGTTACCGGCAGGACGCCGTAGAGTGCCGCTTCCTGGCTCCTCCCCATTTCAGAGAACGCCGAAACAGCCAGAAAGACGGCAATAGCGGTGATACGGATAAGCACGGTTTTTATTCTTTCCCGTCCCTGGGTGAGCTTTCCTGTTTCCATTGTTCGGCTCCTTTCCCGCGTGCACAAAAACTCCCAAAGATGCGTCACGCCATCCCTCATGGAAGAGGAGCAACGGCCGTGCCAATGCAGAAACAGCTAATGAAATCGGATACTTTAGAAAAATCGACCGGCTGGAGGTAAGCAAAAACTAAACGGGGAGGGAAAGGTTTACGCACGGCCTGCGGGACGACCGCGGCGTCGCACTTAGGCTTCTAACGGTCTCCCTACGGAGTGAAAATTGACTACCGTAACAGCACCAGAATCCATACAACGACCGCGAGTACAATTGCGCAAAAGACCGCTGCGGAGCCGAGGTCCTTCGCCCTGCCGGATAGCTCGTGTCGCTCAGAGCCGACACGATCAACCGCCGCCTCGATTGCGGAGTTCACAAGCTCGACCACGAGCACGAGCAGGCAGCTCCCAATCAGCAGCGCCCGTTCGAGGCCGTTCTTGCCCAACCACAGAGCGACGGGCACCGCGATGACAAGCGCCGCTAGCTCCTGGCGAAACGGCTCTTCGTGGCGCACGGCCGCGCGAAGACCGGCCAGCGAGTAGCCGGTTGCCTCGATCAAGTGCTCGAACCCTCTACTGATCCAATCCCACATAACTCAGGTCGCTCCGCTCAACTGAAGTTTACTAAGCAGCGCCCCCAGCGGACCGATCTCTACCGGTTGGCCATCGATGTATGCGATGGATTCGCCGGAATACGGGGAGACACGCGCGCCGGGCGTCAGGATGCCGACGAGATTCAGGGGATCCGCGGCGGAGATTATGACAGGATCAGCCTTCTCCTGAGATCTGCGCACGGCGCGCAAAACATCTACCGCCTCCGGCAAGGCGAACTGCTCGCCGACAAAGCCGTTGACGAATCTTCCGCCCCTGATCTCTCCTCTTGCTTCGAGCTTCCGGTAGATCGTAAGCAGACTGCGCCACGGAGGGGCGCAGCTCTCGCGCGCGAGTAGCTCGCGGAAGATCACACCGTAGCGCCTGAGAAGCTGGCGCGCGATAAACTCGCTTGACTCCGCGGCAGCCCCATCCGTCGTCTCTGTAGCCGAGCGCCACAAAGACCAGCGGCCGACAGGCATGAGACGCTCCGGCGAGCGGCCGCCGGAAACGACTCGTAGCCGCCGTCTCCGCTGCAGTCGCTCGACTGGCGGCATGATCAGCACGCGCAGCCCGGCGATGCCGTCGCCGGTGACGATCCCTGCCGCGACCAGCTCCCACAACGCCTCTTCCGTCTTGATTTTAAGCAGTCCGGTCCCGCGCGCCACGTCGCTCAGAAACGAAGCTCCGTGCCGCTCCAGATAGTCGAGCACGTCGCGGGCCGCCGAAGAGACCGCGGAGCAGTCGCCCGGCGCGGTGAGGAAATGGTAGAGCTCTTCGCGCAGGACAAAGGCGATCGGCGCGGCGCGACTGGGCAAGCGCCTTAGCCGTCTTTTTTTCTCTCCTGCTCCCTCGCTCTCTTCCGCGCCGTTCGATTTGAGCCGTCCCCACGCGACAACCCCTGCGAGGCACAAATCTTCCAAATCCTTTGGATCGTATTCCGCCACGCGCCCCGGCAAGACGTGCTGCTCCCAGGCCGGCGCCGGCAGCTCCATCCCCTGCAGCTGGCCGACGATCTCGGCGATACCCGCCCGTCCGCGAAGCTGTGTGCCCGGTCGAACATGCTGCCAGCGAAGAAGGAACTTGACGAAGTCGGCAGCGCTGACCGGCTCGATCTCTTTTCGGAGTTGGCCCAGCGTCAGGCGATGAATCCGCGAGAGCAGCCCGCGCTCGCACCACTCGATCTCTCGTGAGTCTTTGCCAAGCGCGGTAAAGTTGCCGCGCAACACTATCCCGGACAGCTCCAGGGCAAGGAGCGATCTTTCGACACGAGAAACCGCCAGCCCTAGCTTTTCGGCGAGGCCCGACGGTGTGACCGGCCCCGATATCTCCAT
The DNA here is from genome assembly GCA_041483675.1 of Binatia bacterium. GTDB lineage: Bacteria > Desulfobacterota > Binatia > UBA9968 > UBA9968 > 2-12-FULL-60-19. Next base: position 28,069 of record JBGPGE010000028.1, on the reverse strand, counting down.
CCAGCCGTGTATGACTTTCCGCGCGGCATCTTCCAACGAGAGTAAAGCTTCATCTTCTTGCGACAAGCTGGTCAACTCCGGCTCGAAGCGCGCTTCGGGCAACAACGATTTTGCCAACGATAGCCGCTCGGCGGCGACGTAAGCCTGGCGCTGCCTGCCGCCACACGCCCATGAGGCAACGGTTGTCCTCCCCTGCTCGATCAAGCTCTTTGCCCAGCCGGACCAAGCCAAGTTCGCTTCACTCGGTAAAATGCCGACGGACAGTAAGAGATCGTGCAGCTCTTCCGCGTCCCGGATATCCGGCCACGCCTCGGCGCGCACCTGCTCGACGGCCTCCGGACTCAGCACTCCCAGGCCGCGCGCGAGATCGGGATCGGTGCGCCGGAGCGAGACCGCACGCGCCCGCCTCTCCTCCAGCGGCGCGTCGTCGAGAAAAGCGTAAGGATTGGCGTTCAAAATTTCATGCGCCATCGGCGACGGCGACGGCGTGTCGACGGCGATGACTTGAATCCCCCCCGACTCGATGGCCGTAAGAATCTCCCTTAGACTCTCGACGTCCATCGCCTCGTGGAGGCAATCGCGGAGCGTTTCATTCACCAGCGGATGATCCGGCACTTCGATGGGACCGACGCGATTGTCCTGGCACATGAGCTGCTCGGGAAAGACGGCCGCAAGGAGATCCTCGGCGCGCATCCGCTGTATCGCCATCGGCACTTTCTTCCCGCCGCTGAATCTGAGCAGCGCGAGCGCCCGCGTCGCGTTCCAGCGCCAGCGATTGGTAAACATGGGAGAGGCGAGCGCGGCTTGCGTCAAGTCCTTCTCCAGGGTCGTCGGACGGACCAACGCAAAAACATCCTGAAGCGGGAATGAATGCTGCTCGCCGAGCGACAGGACGATGCCGTCGTCGGTTGCCGCGGCTTGCAACTCGCGGTCCCAGGTGACGCAAAACCGCTTGCGCAGCGCGAGGCCCCAGGCCCGATTGATCCGCCCGCCAAACGGCGCATGCAACACCAGTTGCATCCCGCCGGCCTCGTCGAAGAATCGCTCTGCGACAACGCAACCCAACGTCGGCACGCAGCCAAGCAGCGCCTCGGTCTCCCGAACATAGGCGATCATCTGCTCCGCCGCGCCGGGCTGGACGCCGCATTCCCGCTCCAACCAGCTCACCGCCTGAGCCGGATCGTCGAGTCGCGCAGCGATTTCCGCTCTCAACGATGAAACAGCGGACGACAGCTCGCGCGTTCGCGCCGGCGCCTCGCCAAGCCAAAACGGAATGGTCGGCGGCAGGCCGTGAGCGTCTTCGACCCAGACTTTTCCTTGCGACACGCGACGAATCCGCCACGAGCTGTTGCCGAGCAGAAAGATATCGCCCGCGAGGCTCTCGATGGCGAAGTCCTCGTTTACCTTTCCGACAACGGTCTCGTCCGGGAACTGGATGACGTCGTAGTCCGCCGTGTCCGGAATCGCGCCGCCGTTGGTGATCGCCGCAAGCCGGGCGCCGCGCCGGGCCCGGAGCCGCCCATGAACCCGGTCGCGGTGAATGTAAGCGCCCCGCCGCCCTCTTCGGCTGCCGATACCCTCGGAAAGTATCTCTAAGACCTGATTGAACTCTTCCCGTGTAAGCCTCTGATACGGATAGCTTTTCTGAACCAGCGAGAAAAGCTCCTCCTCGGATATACTCGGCGCAGGCAGACCGTCGCCCGCCTCGCCGGATTTCGACCCGGAGGCCAGACTCGCCACAACCGCGACCATCTGCTGAGCCAAAACATCGAGCGGCTTCCGTGGAAGCGTTATTTGGTCCAACTCACCGGCGCGAACGGCGCGAATCGCCGCCGCGCACTGCATGAGGTCGTCGCGGGTGAGCGGATAAAAAATTCCTTTGGGGGTTGCGCCGAGCCAGTGGCCGGAGCGCCCGACCCGTTGGAGCAACGTTGCGAGGCTGCGCGGCGCGCCGATGTGGCAGACCAGCTCGACGTGGCCGATGTCGATACCGAGCTCCAGGGAAGCCGTCGCAACCACCACCGGCAGATCGCCCGATTTAAGCCTCTCCTCGATCTCCAGGCGCGTCTTGCGAGAGAGGCTGCCGTGATGCGCGCCGACTTTTCCCTCGCCCAGCCGCGCCGTCAACTGATGCGACACGCGCTCCACCAGCCGCCGCGTGTTGACGAAGACGAGCGTCGTGCGATGGCGCTTCACCTGCGCGATGACGCGGTTGTAAACCTCGTCCCAGATCGCCTGCGCGGCGATCGGACCCAACTCCTGATCCGGAATCTCCACGGACAAATCCAGCGCGCGCCGATGGCCGACATCGACAATCGCGCACTCCGGCCGCCCTCCGGTATCAATTCCTTTAGCTCCGACCAGCAGCCGCGCGATCTCTTCAATCGGCTTCTGCGTCGCGCTGAGTCCGATGCGCTGGAGCGGCTTTTCGGCCAAAGCGTCCAATCGCTCCAACGACAGTGCCAGGTGCGCGCCGCGCTTGTCGCCGGCCACGGCGTGGATTTCGTCCACGATCACGGTTCCGGCGGTGCGAAGAAAGCGGCGGCTTCGCTCGGCGGTGAGTAAAATGTAAAGTGATTCCGGCGTGGTGATGAGGATGTGAGGCGGGCGACGCGCCATGAGCCGGCGCTCGCCAGGTGGCGTGTCGCCCGATCGGACCGCGACCCGAATTTCCGGCAGCTGAAGAAAGAGTCCTTCGGTCTCCGCGAGTTTTAGAATTCCGGCCAGCGGGACGCGGAGATTTTTTTCGATGTCGTTGCCGAGCGCCTTGAGCGGCGACAGATAGACGACGGCGGTCTCGTCTTTCAAATCGCCGGCCAGGCCGCGCTCGACCAAGTGATTGATCGACCAGAGAAACGCCGCAAGCGTTTTGCCCGACCCGGTCGGCGCGGCAATGAGTGTTGCGCGACCGGCGGAGATGTTCGCCCAGCCCTGCTCCTGCGGCGCGGTGGGCCCGCCGTTAAAGTTCTCGGCGAACCAGCGCTGGACAAGAGGATGAAAAACCATAAAGGACAGGAATTAGGCGTTGGGAATTGGGAATTAGGGTTCGGAGTCGGAAAGTGAAAACCCGCCTTCTCCTCCCCAACCCCTAATCCCCGATTCCCAATTCCTAGTAGATAATTCCACCCAGCCTCTCCCATCGCACCCAGCGGTCGCTGCCGTCCCAGGACCAGTAAATCAGAAACGCTTTTCCTTTGACGTCCTTCAAGTCGACGTAGCCCCAATAGCGGCTGTCGAGGCTTTTGTCCCGGTTGTCGCCCATGACGAAGATGTGATTTTCGGGGACGCGCTTGGGTCCGTAATCGTCGCGGGCCTGGAGACCGCCAAGGCCCTCCTCCCCCTCGAAATGGGCGTGCGGGTCTTCGATCTCCCGGCCGTTGATGTAGACCTTCTTCGCCCGGACCTCCACTTCGTCGCCGCCGACTCCGATCACCCGTTTGATAAAATCCTTGGAGCGATCTTCCGGATAGATAAACACGACGACGTCGCCGCGCTGCGGCTTGCGGTATTCGACCAAATACTTGCCGCCCAACGGAATGGGAAGCCAAAATATATCCTCCGGGATGCGCACGCCGTAGCTCAATTTATTCACGAGGATGTGGTCCCCGATCTGCAGCGTCGGGATCATCGACCCGGAGGGAATCTTGAATGCCTGCACGATAAACGCGCGGATAAACAACGCGAGCAGCAAGGCCGTGCCGATGGCCTCGGCATACTCCCGGAACGCCGATTTTGCTTTTCTATTTTCTTCAACCACCTCGATTATTCCCCTTTCCATTTCGGTCGTCAGTCAAGCTTCAAAGCGGCGAGGAACGCCTCTTGCGGGATCTCCACGCGCCCCACCTGCTTCATTCTCTTCTTGCCTTCCTTCTGTTTCTCCAAAAGCTTCCGCTTGCGCGTGATATCGCCGCCGTAGCACTTCGCCGTCACGTTTTTCCTGAGCGGCTTGACGGTCTCGCGCGCGATCACGCGGCTGCCGATCGCCGCCTGGATGGCGACCTCGAACATCTGGCGCGGGATCAGCTCCCGCATCCGCTGGGCGAGATCGCGGCCGCGCTGATAGGCGTGGTCCCGGTGGATGATCATCGACATGGCGTCCATCACCTCGCCGTTGATGCGGATATCGAGCCTGACCAGCTCGCTCCCCCGGTATCCCGCCACCTCATAATCCATCGAGGCGTAGCCGCGGCTGAGCGATTTGAGCCGATCGTAGAAGTCCACCACGATCTCGTTGAGCGGCAGCTCGTAAACCAGCAGCACGCGCGTCATTCCCAGGTAGCGGATCTCCTTCTGCGTCCCTCGCTTCTCCTCGCAAAGCTTGAGCACGCCGCCGAGATATTCCTGCGGCAGATGGATCGTCGCCGTGATGATGGGCTCTTCGATCCGCTCGATCTCCGATTCTGCCGGGAGTTTGACCGGATTGTCAATCAGCACCGTTTTGCCGGCCAGCGTGACGACGCGGTAAACGACCGTCGGAGCGGTGGTGATGAGGCTGAGGCCGTACTCGCGCTCCAGCCGCTCGCGCACGATATCCAGATGGAGCAAGCCGAGAAAGCCGCAGCGAAAGCCGAATCCGAGGGCCTGCGAAGTCTCCGGCTCGAAGGTGAAGGAGGAGTCGTTCATCCTGAGCTTCTCCAGCGCGTCGCGGAGCGCCTGATACTGGCCGGAATCGGTCGGGTAAATGCCGCTGAAAACCATGGGCTTCAGCGGCTTAAAGCCCGGCAGCGCTTCGGTTGCCGGCGCATCGTCGGTCGTAATAGTATCGCCGATCCGGGTCTCGCCGATCTCTTTGATCCCGGCCATGAGAAAGCCTACCTCTCCGGCGCTCAGCTCCGGCGTCTCCAGCGGCGCGGGGGAAAAGATCCCCAGGCGCGTCACCTCGAAGGCCTTGCCGCTCCACATCATGCGGATGCGCGTTCCCTTGCGCACGACGCCGTCCCTGACCCGGATGAGCACCACCGCGCCATGATACGGATCGAACCAGCTGTCGAAGATCAGCGCGCGCAGCGGCGACTCGGGGCTGCCCGTCGGAGGTGGGAAGAGCTTCACTATCCCTTCGAGAATCTCCTCCGTGCCGATCCCCTCCTTCGCGCTCGCGAGAATCGCCTGCGACGCGTCGATGCCGATGATCTCTTCGATCTCTTTTTTCACCCGTTCGGGGTCGGCGCTCGACAGATCGATCTTGTTGATGACCGGCAACACCGCCAGGTCGTGGCTCAGGGCAAGATAGACGTGGGCCAGCGTCTGCGCCTCAACGCCCTGCGACGCGTCGACCACCAGCAGCGCCCCCTCGCACGCCGCCAGGCTGCGGGAAACTTCATAGGTAAAATCGACGTGGCCCGGCGTGTCGATCAGATTGAGAGTGTAGTCCAGCCCGTCCTTGGCCCGGTAACGCAACCGCACGGAGCTGGCCTTAATCGTGATGCCGCGCTCGCGCTCGATATCCATGCTGTCGAGAAACTGCTCGGTTTTCTCCCGCGCGCTGACCGCGCCGGTGGCTTCGAGCAGCCGGTCGGCCAGGGTGGATTTCCCGTGATCGATGTGCGCGATGATGGAGAAATTTCGGATGCGCTCCGCGCTCATGACACCTTCAGTTCGCGAAAATAGGCGACGGTCTTGCCGAGGCCTTCGTCGAGCGTCGTCTTGGGAAACCAGCCGAGGATGGTCCGGGCTCGCGCGGCGTCCAGACAGCTGCGCCTCTGCTCCCCGCTCTTCGGCGGCGCATGCACAACCGGAGTCTTGCAGCCGATCTTCTCGCAAAGCTTCCGATAGAGCGAAAGCACATCCGTTTCCGATCCCGTGCCGATATTCAGCGCGCCGACGTGGGACGACTCGAGCGCCAGAAGATTCGCCGCCACCACGTCGCCGACATAGACGTAGTCCCGCGTCTGTTTGCCGTCGCCGTTGATCGTCGGGGTTTGGCCCGACAGCAACTGGCGAGCAAAGATCCCGATGACTCCCGCTTCCCCTTTTAGTCCCTGTCTTGGGCCGTAGACGTTGGCGTAGCGGAGCGCGATGTAGGGTACGCCGTGCGTCTCTTTATAGTAGCCGAGATAAGCCTCTCCCGCCAGCTTGCTGACGCCGTAGGGGCTGGCCGGACGTTTGGGATGATCCTCCGAAGCGGGAAACGCTTCCTGCTCGCCGTAGATCGCGCCGCCCGACGAGGCGAAGATCACTTTTTTGACGCCCGCTTTTCTCCCCGCTTCGAGCAGGTTGAGAAAACCCAGGATATTCACCCGCGCGTCGTACACCGGATCGCTGACCGAGCGCCGCACATCCATCTGCGCCGCGTGGTGATTTAAAACATCCGGTGAGATCCGAGCGATGAGATCGGCGGCGCCCGCGTCGAGAATATCGAACTGGTGAAAATGGGCCTTGGGATTCAGGTTGCGGCGATCCCCGGAGGTGAGGTCGTCGACGACGAAGACGTCGTGCCCCGCCGCAACGTAGGCATCGACGATATGGGAGCCGATGAAACCCGCTCCCCCGGTGACGAAAATTTTCATGGGCGTTACGCTCGCAGCTTCTCCGTGAAGAACCGGACGGTCTGTTTCAGCCCTTCCTCCAGCGACACCTGCGGCTCCCAGCCCAGCAGCTCGCGCGCCTTGGAGATATCGGGCTGGCGCACCTGAGGATCGTCCTGCGGCAGTGGGTGAAAGACGATCTCGCTCGCGCTGCCCGTAAGCTCGATGATCTTCTTGGCGAACTCCAATACCGTCATTTCCCGCGGGTTGCCCAGATTGACCGGCAGATGGTGATCGACTTCGAGCAGCCGCTGAATCCCGCGGACCAGATCGTCGATGTAGCAGAAGCTCCTGGTCTGGGTCCCCTTCCCGTAGACCGTCAACGGCGACCCCTTCAACGCCTGCGTCAGAAAGTTAGGGACGACGCGCCCGTCGCGCATTCTCATTCGCGGCCCGTAGGTGTTGAAGATTCTCACGATCCGCGTGTTAAGCCCGTGAAAGCGATGGTAGGCCATCGTCATCGCTTCGGCAAACCGCTTGGCTTCGTCATAGACCCCTCTCGGCCCGATCGGGTTGACGTTGCCCCAATAATCTTCGCGCTGCGGCCTGACCAGCGGATCGCCGTAGACCTCCGACGTCGAGGCCAACAGGAACTTCGCCTGCTTCGCCTTCGCCAGGCCGAGGGCATTGTGCGTTCCCAGGGAGCCGACCTTCAACGTTTGGATCGGCATCTCCAGGTAATCGACCGGGCTTGCCGGCGAAGCGAAATGGAGCACGGCGTCGAGCGGGCCGGCCACTTCGATATAGTCGCTGACATTGTGGTCGATCATAGCAAAGCGAGGGTTCGAGACGAGCGCCGCGACGTTCTCGCGGTTGCCGGTCGAGAAGTTGTCCATGCAGACGACCTCGTCCCCCCGCCGAAGAAAACTCTCGCAGAGATGGGAGCCGATAAAGCCCGCGCCGCCGGTGATCAACACCTTAGCCATTTTTTCTGCCGATCGGGTAGTACGCAAAGCCGAGTTTTCTCAGCTCCGCCGCGTCATAGATGTTGCGGCCGTCGAAAATCACGGGCTGCTTGAGGAGTTGTTTGATGGTCTGGAAATTCGGGCGGCGAAATTCGTTCCACTCCGTGACGATCAACAGCGCGTCGGCCCCGTTGAGCGCGTCGTAGTTGCGCCGGTGGTAACGGATCCGGTCGCCGAAGATCTTTTTCGCCTCCGCCGTCGCCTCCGGATCGTAGGCTTCGATGCGCGCGCCGCCCGTCAGCAGCGCTTCGATGACGGTAATCGAAGGGGCGTCGCGCATGTCGTCGGTGCGCGGCTTGAAGGCAAGGCCCCATACGGCAAAGGTCCGATTCGAAAGATCCGCTCCGAAGCGGCGTTTGACCTTCTCCACTAGAAGATTTTTCTGCGCCTCGTTAACCTGCTCGACCGCTCTGAGCAGCGGCATCTTCAGCTCCGCGCCGCCCATCGCGATCATCGCGCGGACATCTTTAGGGAAGCACGAGCCGCCATAGCCGGCGCCGGGAAATATAAAATGAGGCCCGATGCGGCGGTCGAGCGCGATGGCGTGCCGGACCTCGTTGATGTCCGCCCCCATCTTTTCGCACAGATTGGCCGCCTCGTTGATAAAGGAGATCTTGGTCGCCAGCATCGCGTTGGCCGTGTACTTGCTCATCTCCGCGCTCCGCGAATCCATGATCAGGATCGGATTGCCGGTGCGCACGAACGGCTCGTACAATTCCTTTAGCTGCTCGATCGCTTCGGGATCGTCGCCGCCCAGCACCACCCGGTCGGGTTTCATGAAATCTTCGACGGCCGCCCCTTCCTTCATGAATTCGGGATTCGACAGCACGGCGAAGCGATGCCGGGTCACCGCCGCGATGACCCGTTTGATCTCCTCCACGGTCCCCACCGGCGCAGTGCTCTTGTTGACGACGATCTTGGTGCCGTCCATCGCTTCGCCGATCGCCCTCGCCGTAGCGAGGACCGCCTCGATATTGGCGTTTCCGTCCAGGCCTTGCGGCGTGCCGACGGCGATAAAAACGATCGAGGCCGGCCGCACCGCTGCGGCGAGCTCCGTAGTGAAAGACAGGCGCTGCTCCTCGATGTTGCGCTGGACCAGCTCCTCCAAACCCGGCTCGTAGATGGGCACCTTGCCCGATTTCAGGGCCGCGATCTTCTCTTTGTCGATGTCGACGCAGATCACGTCGTTGCCGCTTTCCGCAAAGCAGGTCCCGGCGACCAGTCCGACGTAGCCCGTGCCGATGACGGCTAGATTCATCCTTTTCTCCCCTGACTGACGATCTCCTGCACGACGTAGATGGGTTTGTCCTGCGACTCGTGGTAGGTCCGGGCCAACATCTCGCCCAACAGCCCCATGGTAATAAATTGAAACCCGACCAGGATCAACAGGACCGCGAGGAAAAGCAACGGTCGCCCGCCGATGGCGGTGCCGGAAAAGACCTTCTCCCAGGTTAGATAGAGGCCGAAGAGAAATCCGATCCCGCCGCTCGCGAGTCCGATCAGGCCGAAGATATGGAGCGGGCGGGTGGCGTAGCTCAGCAGGAATTTGACCGTGAGCAGATCGAGCAGGACGCGAAAGGTGCGCGCGATGCCGTATTTCGATTTTCCCAGCAGACGAGGGCGGTGATGGACCTTGATCTCGGCGATCCTCGCCCCGCGCTCGAAGGCGATCGCGGGAATAAAGCGGTGCATCTCGCCGTAAAGCCGCAAGCCCTTCGCCAGATCGCGTCGCAGGGCCTTTAGCGTGCAGCCGTAGTCGTGCAGCTTGACGCGAGTCATCCAGGAGATCAGCCCGTTCGCCAGATGAGAGGGCAAGCGGCGGCTCCACAACGGGTCGCGGCGGGGATAGCGCCAACCGCTGACCAGATCGAATCCCTCGTCCAATTTTTTCAGCAGCTCCGGTATGTCCTTGGGGTCGTTCTGTCCGTCGCCGTCCATCACGACGATGACTTCCCCGGCGGCGTGGGCGAAGCCGGCGGCGATCGCCGCGGTCTGGCCGAAATTCCGCTTGAGCCGCACCGCCTTGAGCCGCGCGTCCTCGGCGCACAACCGGCTGAGCGCCGGATAGCTGCCGTCGGTGCTGCCGTCGTCCACCAGAACGACCTCATAGCTCTTGCCGGTGGGATCGAGCGCCTGCCGGATCTCTCGAACCAGCGGCTCGACGTTCTCTTCTTCGTTAAAGACTGGAATGACGACTGAGAGGTCCATTAACCAGATACCCTGCAATTGCAAAATGCAAAATGCAAATTGAAAAATGAGAAATTAGGGAGGCCGAAATTTAGAATCCGGAAGTGAAACTTTTGACTTTTAAATTTTGCAATTTTCATTTTGCAATGCCCGTCTTTAACTGTGAAAATTCGTCAGCTCGACGAAGCGCCGATAGCGCTCTTCGATGTCCGCCGCCGTGAGCGAACTCAACCGCTGCGGGCCGAAGTCCTCGACGGCAAAGGAAGCTACGACGCTGCCGTAGACGATGGCGCGCCGCAGTCCCCCCTGGCTCGGGTCGCCTGTCCGCGCAAGCTGGCCGACGAAGCCTCCGGCGAAAGAGTCTCCCGCCCCCGTCGGATCGAAAACCTCTTCCAGCGGGTAGGCCGGTACGGCGAAGATCGCCGAGTCCGAGAACTGCAGGACGCCGTATTCTCCCCGCTTGATCAGCACCGTCTTCGGCCCCATCTTGAGAATCCCGCGCGCCGCCCGGACCATATTATGCTCCCCGCTCAGCAGCCGCGCCTCGGAATCGTTGATTACCAGGATCTCGACGCGATCCAGCACTTTTTCCAGTTCTTTCCGGCTGCCGTTGATCCAGTGGTCCATCGTGTCGCAGGCGAGCAGTCGGAAGTGCTTCAGTTGAGCGACCACCTCCAGTTGCATGGCCGGATCGATATTGCCGAGAAAAACGTAGTCGCTTTCCCGGTAGCTTTCCGGCAATCGCGGGACGAAGCTCGACAGGACGTTCAGGTGCAGCTCGATGGTGTCGCGCACGTTCAAGTCTTCGTGATAGCGGCCGCGCCAGTGAAAGGTCTCGCCCTTTTCCTTTTTCAGCCCCTGGATGTCGATGCCGCGGCGGGAGAACAGGTCCAGGTGAGCCTGCGGAAAGTCCTCGCCGATGACGCCGACGACCCGCACGGGGGCGAACAGGCTCGCCGCGAAAGAAAAATAGGTCGCCGAGCCACCCAGGATCCGCTCGGCGGAACCGGACGGCGTCTCGATCGAATCGAACGCGATGGTGCCGACGACTAAGATACTCATAAAAACTGGAATTGGGAATTAGGAATTGGGGGTTAGGGATCGGATCTGATTCCGAATTCCGAACCCTAATTCCCGATTCCGAACACCTAACCCCTCTCGTCTCATTTCAGGTATTTCCCCACGATCGGCTTCAGTTCTCGTATCCTCTTTTTCGGGATCAGCCGCCGGTCGGTGATGATCGCGTCTTTCACCGCCGTCGCGCAGCCGCAGGAGCGCTCCGCCGGGATCAGCTCGGCCGCCCGCCCGATCACGCGCTGCGCCAGCTCGACGTTTTGTTTAAGAACCGCAAGCACGTGCTCGATCTCGACGTCCGCCGCCGCCTGGTTCCAGCAGTCATAATCTGTGGCGAGCGCCAGTGTGGCGAAGCAGATCTCCGCTTCGCGCGCGAGCTTGGCCTCCTGGAGATTGGTCATCCCGATCACATCCGCCCCCCAACTGCGGTAGAGGTGAGACTCGGCCCTGGTCGAGAACTGCGGCCCCTCCATGCAGAGATAGGTCCCTTTGGGATGCACTTTGGCCCCTTCCAGGTGGGCCGCCCGATGGAGCGCCTCGGACAACACGGGACAGAACGGATCGGCGAGACTCACGTGCGCGACGATTCCCCGGCCGAAAAAAGTGGAGGCCCTCTGCGTGGTCCGGTCGATAAACTGATCGGGAATCACGACGTGGCCCGGCGCGATCTGCTCTCTCAGGCTTCCGACCGCGCTGACCGCGATGATTCGCTCCACCCCCAATTTTTTCATGCCGAAGATGTTGGCGCGGAAATTCACCTCCGTCGGGAGCCGGCGATGTCCCTTCCCATGACGCGGCAGAAAAACCATCTCCGTCCCGCGCAGGTTCCCTCTCATGTAGGCATCGGACGGCTTGCCGAAGGGCGTGCCGACTCGCACCTCGCGAACCTTCTCCAGCGACTCCATCTGGTAGAGCCCGCTGCCGCCGATGACGCCGATGATTTTCCTCCCGACGTTGAGCTTGCCGGCCATACAGGTGCCTCAGGGATGAAGAATGAGGGATGAGGGATGAAATTCATCCCTTCGCCCTCCGCCCTCATCCCTTCTCTCATGTTCTCCTTGAAGTTGGCCGCATGCCGCCTGGATGTCGTCGCCGCGCGGCCGGCGTACATTGACCTGATACCCCGCTGCGCCGAGCAGGTTCTGAAACGCTTCGATTTCCGCTTCCAACGGCCGCTCAAAGCGGCTGCCCGGATGCGGGTTGAACGGAATCAGGTTGATTTTGGAACGGATGCCACTCAGCAGGCGGGAGAGCCGCCGCGCGTCTTCGGAGGTGTCGTTCACCCCCCGCAGCAAAACGTACTCGAAAGTAATCCGCCGCCGCTTGGGGATCGGCAGCGCGCGACAGCACTCGATAAGCTCGGCCAACGAATATTTCCGGTTGATCGGCATCAGCTTCGAGCGCGCCTCGTCCGTCGTCGCGTGAAGCGAGATCGCCAGATTGACGCTTGTTTCATCGATGAGGCGTTTGATCTGCGGCACCAAGCCGACCGTGGACAGCGTCACGCGGCGCGGCGAGATGCCCACCCCGCCCTTCACGTCCGTCAAGATGCTCAAAGCCTTCAGGGTCTCGGTATAGTTGGCGAGCGGCTCGCCCATCCCCATCAGCACCACGTGCGTGATCCGCTGTTCCGCGGGGAGCGTCCGCGCGGCCTCCAGGAGCTGATCCACGATCTCACTCGAACGGAGATTGCGCTTGAGGCCGAGCAGCGCCGTGGCGCAAAAGGCGCAGCCCAACCCGCAGCCCGCCTGGGTGGAGATGCAGAGCGTAAGCCGCTTGGGTTCCGGGATCAACACGCTCTCGATGCCGAGCCCGTCGCTCAGGCCGAAGAGAAATTTCACGGTGCCGTCCCGCGAGTCGTTGCGCTTGAGCGTATCGAGCCGGCTGATCGTAAAGCTCTCGCCCAGCGCGTCACGCAGGGTGGCCGAGAGATCGCTCATTTCCACAAAAGCGACGGCCCTCTTTTGAAACAGCCAGCGCCGGATCTGCTCCGCGCGGTAGCGCGGCTCGTTCCGTTGAGCGAGCCAATGCCGCAGCTCGTCCAGCGTCAGATCTTTGATGTTCGGTTTCACGCTCGTCTGCACGCTTCGTCTCGACGGAGTTTTTAGACGGTAATACGACGCCAGGTCGGCGGTTATGGGCCCGCGGCCCGGATCGACCGGCGAAACATCCCCTTCTCCCCCGGCGGCCCCCCTCGGTCCGTCGGTTTATTCTACCATGGCTAGCTGTGGATTTCCTCTGGCGTGAAAAAGAAAGCTATTTCCCAGGCGGCGGTCTCGGCGCCGTCGGAGCCGTGGACCGCGTTTTTCTCGACGTCTTTGCCGCAGTCGCGCCGGATCGTCCCGGACGCCGCTTTGGCGGGATCGGTCGCGCCCATGATCTCACGATTCCTCATGATCGCGCCTTCGCCTTCCAAAACGGAAACTAAAACCGGCCCGGACGACATATACTCGGTGAGACTGGCGTAGAAGGGACGCGCCTTATGGACGGCGTAAAAGGCCTCCGCGCGGCTTCGGCTGAGCCGCATCAGCTTGGTCGCGACGATTTTCAATCCGGCGGACTCAAAGCGCCTGATAATTTCGCCGATCAGCCCGCGCGCCACGGCGTCCGGTTTTACGATGGAGAGCGTTCTTTCGACCATAATCAACCTTAGAAGCTTTTGAACTATTTGAACAACTCTTGAACTGTTTTTCCGATGAGCGCCGGCGACGGCGCTGTGCGAATTCCCGCCCGCCGCATCGCTTCAAGTTTTTCTTTCGCCGTGCCCTTGCCGCCGGAGATGATCGCGCCGGCGTGGCCCATCCGTTTTCCCGGCGGCGCGGTCTGGCCCACGATAAAGCCGACGACCGGCTTTTTCATATTCGCTTTGACCCAGGCGGCGGCCTCTTCCTCCGCCGTGCCGCCGATCTCGCCGATCATGACCACCGCCTGAGTTTCCGCGTCCTCGTTGAAGAGCTTGAGGACATCGATAAAACCCAGGCCGTGGACCGGATCGCCGCCGATGCCGATGCAGGTGGATTGTCCCAGCCCGAGACGCGTCAGCTGATCCACGGCTTCGTAAGTCAACGTGCCGCTGCGCGAGACGACGCCGATCGGCCCCCGCCGGTAGATATGGCCCGGCATAATGCCGATTTTGCACTCGCCAGGCGTCATGATGCCAGTGCAGTTCGGGCCTAGCAAACGGGACCGCTTCCCCTCAAGATATCTTTTAACCCGCACCATATCCAACGCCGGCACCCCTTCGGTGATCGATATGATCAACTCCAGGCCGGCGTCGGCCGCCTCCATCATCGCATCCGCGGTAAAGGCGGGCGGCACATAGAGGACGCTCGTATTCGCGCCGGTTGCGGCCACTGCCTCAGCCACCGTGTTGAAGATCGGAATGTCCTCGAAGCGGGTGCCGCCCTTGCCCGGTGTCACGCCCGCCACCATCTGCGTGCCGTACTCCTTGCAGGCGCGGGTGTGAAATTGCCCGGTTGCACCGGTGATCCCCTGCGTCAGCACCCGCGTATTCTTGTTGACGAGAACCGCCATTTCTTTCTTCTGCCTTACTGCCTACTGCCTACTGCCTTCTTCACTTCTATTACAATCTTCTCCGCCGCCTCCGCCATCGTTTCCGCCGGGATGATCGCCAAGCCGGACTCCGAAAGGATCGCCCTGCCCTGCTCCACGTTGGTGCCCTGGAGCCGAACCACGAGCGGGACCGCCAGGCGCACTTCGCGCGCCGCGTTAACCACCCCTTGAGCGATCACGTCGCAACGCATGATGCCGCCGAAGATATTCACCAGCACGCCCTTCACCTGTTTGTCGGAGAGTAGAATTTTAAACGCCTCGGTGACTCTTTCTTGCGTCGCCCCGCCGCCGACGTCGAGGAAGTTGGCCGGCTCGCCGCCGTACTGCTTGATGATGTCCATCGTTCCCATCGCCAGGCCGGCGCCGTTGACCATGCAGCCGATGTCGCCGTCGAGCGAAATATAGGAAAGGCCAAGCTCCGAGGCCTGATATTCTTTGGGGTCTTCCTCCGTCAAATCCCTGAGCGCGACGACGTCGGGGTGGCGGAAGAGCGCGTTGTTGTCGAAGTTCATCTTCGCGTCCAACGCCAATACTTTTCCCTCGCGGGTCACCACCAGCGGATTGATCTCGGCGAGCGAGCAATCCAGCTCGACGAAGGCGCGGGCGAGTCCCTGGACCAGCGAGACGAATGGGCCGACTCGCTCCTGCGCCAGTCCAAGCGCGTAGGCCATGCGGCGTGCCTGGAACGGTTGCAACCCGACCGCCGGATCGACCACCTCTTTGAGGATCTTCTCCGGGCTTTTCTGCGCCACCTCTTCGATCTCGACGCCCCCTTCGGAGGAGGCGATGACGCATACCCGCGAGACCGCCCGATCCAACACGACCGCGAGATAGAGCTCGCGCTCGATGTCGAGCCCCTCTTCGACCAGCAGACGCCTCACCTCCCGCCCCTGCGGTCCCGTCTGATGCGTAATCAGCTTCTTCCCCAACAGCCCGGCGGCGACCGCCTCGGCCTCGGCGGGACTTTTCACCAGCTTGACGCCGCCGGCCTTGCCACGCCCCCCGGCATGGATCTGCGCCTTGACGACTGAGACACCGCCCAGCTCCTGGGCGATCCGCCCGGCCTCTTGCGGTGTCGTCGCCACACGCCCTCTGGGAACTTGAATCGCGTAGCGCTTTAAAATCTCTTTGGCCTGGTATTCGTGGATGTTCATTTCAGTACAAGGGAAGAACCGTGAGGGGTAAGGCGTGGGGGGTTCAGCAATCCGTTCGCGTCATTGCCCTAAAACGCGGTCCATCGCCTGAACGATATCTTTTACGTGATTGAGGGATTCATCGAAGGCTTTCTTGTCCGCGGCGTTAAGGTTGATGTCGATGATCTTTTCCACACCGCCGGCGCCGATCAGCACCGGAACGCAGAAATAGTACCCATGGACCCCATATTCCCCTTCCAGCAGCGCCGCGCAGGGAAAAATTTCTTTCCTGTCGAAGAGAAAAGCTTCGGTCATGCGAATCGCGGCCGACGCCGGCGAAAAATAGGCCGACCCGGTCTTCAACAACGAGACGACCTCGCCGCCCGCGCCGCGCACGCGCGCTTCGATTTCCGCGAGTCGCTTGCTGGAAATCAATTTCTCAACCGGCACGCCGCCGACGATGCAGGTGCTGCGAACCGGAACCATGTCGTCGCCGTGGCCGCCTAAAACCATGGCCGCCACGCTGTTGACCGAGACGTTGATCTCCTTGGCGATAAACGATCGATAACGCGCGGAGTCCAGGATGCCCGACTGACCGACCACGCGATGTTTTGGGAACCCCGTCACTCGCTTCATCAACGTCACCATCGCGTCGAGCGGGTTGGTAATGACGATAACAAACGAATCGGGGGCATGCTTTTTAATACCTTCCGAAACCGAACTCAGGATTTTCGCGTTGGTCCCCAGCAAGTCGTCGCGGCTCATTCCCGGTTTACGGGCTATGCCCGCGGTAACGATACAAACGTCCGCGCCGGCGATGTCTTCGTACTTGTTCGTGCCGATCACATTGCCGTCGAAGCCTTCGACCGGCCCGGCGTGCGACAGGTCGAGCGCCTTGCCTTGCGGCAACCCTTCAATGACGTCGAAAAGCACCACATCACCCAAACCTTTTAACAAACAGAGATGGGCCATCGTCCCGCCGATATTGCCGGCGCCGATTAAAGCGATTTTCTTTCGTGCCATGGTCTTCCCCCCCCAAGAGTTTTTTGAGTTAATTGCGTTTCTTGCGTTTCTTGAGTCCAACCCAACGAACCCAATCAACTCAACAAACCCAATGAACCCAAAAAACTCAACAAACTCTTCTCTTACATATTGCTGATGATCGCCTCGCCGAACTCGGAGCACTTGACCAGCTTCGCGCCGGGCATGAGGCGCTCGAAGTCGTAGGTAACGGTCTTTTTAGCGATCGCGCCTTCCAGGCCTTTGACGATGAGATCGGCAACTTCGGTCCAGCCCATGTAGCGGAACATCATCTCGCCGGAGAGGATGACCGAGCCGGGATTGACCTTGTCGAGGTCGGCATACTTCGGCGCGGTGCCGTGCGTCGCCTCGAAGATGGCGTGCCCGGTGTCGTAGTTGATGTTCGCTCCGGGCGCGATGCCGATGCCCCCCACCTGCGCGGCCAGCGCGTCCGACAGGTAATCGCCGTTCAAATTCAGCGTCGCGATCACGTCGTAGTCCCTCGGGCGAATCAAGACGAATTGCAGGGTCACGTCGGCGATCGAATCTTTGATGAGCAGTTTAGACTTCCACTTGCCGTCGCCGT
Source organism: Binatia bacterium (assembly GCA_041483675.1). Taxonomy (GTDB): domain Bacteria; phylum Desulfobacterota; class Binatia; order UBA9968; family UBA9968; genus 2-12-FULL-60-19. The sequence goes on along the minus strand of JBGPGE010000028.1, from coordinate 11,007 downwards.
GGGTCGGCCAGAGTTTCAGCGCCGTCTCCACCTCCCGCTTGATGTCGTTCTGCTGGTCGGGCGACATCATGTCGAAGCCGGGATCGGTCATCTTGGCGTTGTCTTCCACGCTGAGCCCCGGCTTCTGCTCCTTGTTGCCCAAAATCCAGGTCTCGCGCTCGGTGACGACGTCGTTGCGGAACTCGCGCTTGGCGAGCGCGTAGCCCCAGTCCTTGAACGCGCCTTCGGTGTACTTCATGATGTTGCCCTTGTGAACGATATTGATGTTCTTCCGTTTGTTCGCCAGCGACCACTTGATCGCCGCGCGGACCAGCCGCTCGGTGCCCTCGACGGACACGGGCTTGATCGCGATGCCCGATGTTTCCGGGAAGCGGATCTTCGCGTACTCCTTGGGGAAGTTTTCTTTCACCAGCGACTTGAACTTCTTGTTGTCTTCCGTCCCGTTGGCGAATTCTATTCCCGTGTAGATATCTTCGGTGTTCTCGCGGAACACGACCATGTCCACGAATTCGGGATGCTTGACCGGAGAAGGCACGCCGTTGTAATAGCGCACCGGGCGAAGGCAAACGTAAAGGTCAAGTAATATGCGAAGCGTTACGTTCAACGAGCGAAAGCCGCCGCCGATCGGCGTCGTGAGCGGTCCTTTGATGCCCACCAGAAATTCCTTAAAAGCCTGGACCGTCTCATCGGGCAGCCAGTTGTTGAACATCTTGAAGGATTTTTCCCCCGCGTATACTTCCATCCAGCGGACCTTACGCTTGCCCTTGTAGGCCTTCTCCACCGCCGCGTCGAACACCCGCGCGGAGGCGCGCCAGATGTCGCGGCCGGTGCCGTCGCCTTCGATAAAAGGAACGATCGGATTGTCCGGGACATTGAGTCCTTTGCCCGGAGTCAAGGTAATCTTGGCTCCATCTTGCGGAACTTTGATGTGCTTGTATTGTGCCATGGCTCTCCTCGCGAGTAACAAATAGCCTAAGGCGCAGGCTCCGTCGCTGCCGTAACCCCTTAGGCTATCCCAATTACCCGAAAACGTTAGAATTGTTTTAGTTGTTAGCGGATACGGGAGGCGTAGTCAAGACGGCGCGGCCGCCGGGCCGCTCGCCTAAAACAAGATCGCGTCCAGGGTCCGGAACCGCTCGGAGGTGACCTGCCGCCCCTCGGCGTCCTGCACCATATCGAGGAAATTCTCGTTGCGGGTGATGACCGTAGACGCGGCGAACATGAGCTCCTGCTCGATGGAAGATTCAACTTGAATCGCGCGCTTCGCCAGGTCGCTCGCATTTCCCTCAACGCCGTAGCGCGGCAGAGCCAAAGATCGGGCGAGTTCCAGTCGCCCTCGAAATTGGCTTTCGAACATCGCCCGATTCTCTTCCCCGCGTCGTGGATCTCTGAAGGAGCGATCGATCGCCCAGGCGGAGAGGTAGCCGGAAAACATCCCGATGGGGACGCCGACCGAAAAAATGGGATCAACGAAAGCCGCGGCATCGCCGATGAGAAAGAAACCAGGGCCGGCCAGACGCGTCGGACGATAGGAGTAATCGCGGATCACGTGAAAACTGCCCTCGCAGTAACGCGCATTTTCCAGCAGCCGATCGAGGATCGGTATCTCCGAGCACCGGTGGAGGAAATATTTCTCCAGCGCCTCCTCCGACGACTTGGCCTCTTTCATCTGCTCGACCGGAAGGATCAGCCCCACGCTCGTGCTCTCCCTCAATGGAATATGCCAGAGCCATCCCCAGCCACCGATGGAAGAGACGAAAGTCGTCGGGGGTGCCGTCCGAAGATTTTCCGCCCCGTACGCCCGTCCACCGAGCGCGATGTAGCGGGAGTCCTTAAAATAACCCCAGACACTCATGAAACGGAACCCCTCGTCGATGACCCGAATCCCCAACTGCCGGGCGATCAGGGCGCTTTGGCCGCTGGCGTCGATCACGAAGCGAGAGGAAAGTTTTTCCGGATTTTTTTCACCCGCCGCCCGATACTCGACGCTCGGCTGCTCGTGATGGTCCAGATCGGCCCCTATCACTGAGACGTCTTCAAAAATCCGCACACCCCGGCTCCGCGCATGCTCCAATAGAATCTGGTCGAATCGGTCTCGCTCGACGTGCAGCGCGGTGCGCGTATAACCAAAGTCCTTGAACGCAAGTTGCCGGATGACTCCGTCCCAAACGACTGTGCCGCCCTGCTTTTCGATGAAACCTTCAGCCTCGATCTTGGCCGAGACCCCCGCGAGATCGCAGTACTTCCAGAAATGGGGGATCAGGCTTTCGCCTACGTTGTAACGCGGGTGCTTCTTTTTCTCCAATAGAACGACTTCGTATCCACGCTGGCAAAGAAAGGTCGCCGCCATGCTGCCGGCCGGCCCGCCGCCGATCACCGCCACGTCGCAATGTTTGGGTATGTCCATCAGTTGCTCCGTCGAGGAGGTTCCCGCCATTCGTCCCGAAAATCCCAATTTGTCCGCCTATCTCACAGTAGCGTGCGCGCGAAGGCCTCGCTCTGGACCGAGATTTTATTCAGGGGAGCCGCCGTGACCTCATCTGCCGGCGCAGTTCCTCCAACTCGGGGGTCGAGACGCGCTCCGGCTCGATCTCGATGCCGAAGGCACCGACAAAGTGATTGGCTAGATTGACGCTGCCGATGATGAGCTCAAGCTCAACCATCTGGTCTTCAGCGTAGTGGCTTTTCAGTGCGTCCACCACTCCGGGACTTGCCCGGCCTTCGTCAAGATATTCCTCGGCATAGCGGAGAAGCAGCTTTTCCAGGTCGTCAAAAAGCGGACTCCGTGAGTAATCTTCCAGCGCCCCAAGCTGCTCTTTGCGAAGTCCCGCCCTTAAGCCGAAGGCCGAGTGATGATAGGCGCAATACTCACAACGATTTTTGAGAGAGACAAACACATTGAGCATCTCCCGATGCTTGCCGGAAACTTTGCCCGCAAAAATCAATTCTCGCTGTATTTTCCAAAAACCTTCGAGCAGCTGCGGACAATGGGCCAAAACCTGATAAAAATCCGGAACCCAGCCATGTCCGACCTTCGCAATGTCGTTGTAGATCGGCTTGACCGTCCCTGAAGCGCTTTGCGGTGTGACACGAGAGACGCTCATGTGACTCCTAACGTTGCCAGGAGGGAAGTTTGCTAAAGACCCAGCCAGCGGGCAATAATGTTCCGCTGGACCTCGGAAGTTCCCGAATAAATCGTGCTCGCCACGGAGTCGCGTAGAACCCGCTCCAGGCCGGACTCGACCATATAACCCGCCCCGCCGTGAAGCTGAACGGCAGCCAAGGCCGCCTTAACCAGCGACTCGCTCACGAACAGCTTCGCCATCGCGGCATCCAGCGAGGCATTTTTGACTCGGTCTATGCGCCAGGCGGCCGCATAGATCAACAGGCGCGCCGCTTCGAGCTGCACTTTCATGTCGGCGATCCGGTGGGCAACGGCTTGAAATTTTCCGATGGCCTGGCTGGAAACCGTCCGGGCGCGGGCGTACTCGATCGACTTTTCGAGGAGCCGATCCATCACGCCAATATGGCCGGCGAAAAGGCAGACCCTCTCCCAATCCATCGCCTGAAGAAAAAGGTTCGCCCCTCCCCCGACGCCGCCGAGGACCGCCTCCCGCGGAACGTGAACATCCTCAAGCACCAATTCACCGAGCGGCGCGGTGCGCAATCCCATTTTTTCAAACGTCTGGCCGGCGCCGAATCCACGCGCGCCTCGCTCCACGAGAAACGCGGTGAGGCCGCCGTGATAGCCCTTTTTCGGATCGGTCATGGCATAAACGACGGCCACATCCGCTACCGGACCGTTCGACACAAACAGTTTCGTCCCGTTCAGCCGAAAGCTCTCCCCCTCCGGCGTCGCGCGGGTGGAGAGCGAGAAGACGTCGGAACCCGACCCGGCCTCGGTTATGGCGCCGCCGCCGATCAGCGTCCCGTCACAGAGCCCCGGCAAGTAGCGTCGTCGCTGTTCCTCGGTGCCGTGCTTCCAGATTGGCACGACGCAGGCGAGAAGATGGGCGCAGATCGCAAAGACGAGCCCGCCGTCCTCGCAACCGTATCCCAGCGCTTCCAGCGCCATCGCCGTCGAGAGCGGATCGAGCCCGCTGCCGCCGTAAGGCTGCGGCACCGGCAGCCCCTGAAGCCCCATCTGCCCGCACTTCGACCAGAGGTCGCGCGGAAACGTCCGATCGCGATCCCGCTCCAGGACTCCCGCGTTCAACTCCTTCCGGGCGAACCGAACGATCCCATCGCGCAGCGAGCGCTGCTCTTCGCTTACGGAAAAATCCATCAGTCGAGATCCTTGAGCCGCTGATAGTCGATCTTGTTAGTGGAAGTCCTCGGGAAAACATCTTGAAAGGAGAAAAGGTCGGGCGCCATGTACGAAGGGAGATGCTCCACGCAGAACCGTTTCAACTCGATCAAGGAGGGGCGTTTGCCCTCTCGGCAAGTTAAGAACGCTTTGATCCGAACTCCCTGATCCTCGTCCGGCAAGGCGACCGCGGCCGCCTCTTGAACGGCCGGGTTAAGGTACAGCGCCGCCTCGATCTCCCCCAATTCGATCCGGTATCCCCTTCGTTTCACCATCCGGTCCCGCCGGCCGACAAAGAGATGGTTGCCGTCGACTCCTTTTACCACGATATCGCCCGTCTTGTACCATCGTTGGCCGCTCCGGTCCAGGAGGAAGACTTGCTCGGTCTGCTCCGGCAGATTCCAATAACCCTGCATGACCCCGGGCCCGCCGACACACAGCTCTCCCTCTGCGCCGGCGGCGACTTCCCGTTCCTCCCCGTTCACTACCATCAACCGGCAATGGGAACAGGCTCTGCCGATAGGAAACGGTTCGGCTCGGTCCGCCGGAATTTCAGCAGGAATTTCGTAGTAGGTGCAGACATTGGTTTCGGTCGGGCCGTAGAGGTTGAAATAGCGCGGGGCGGGAACCATCTCTTTCAGCGCGCGGAGATGCTTCACCGGGAAGACCTCTCCGGCAAACAGAACCAGACGGAGAGACGAATAGTCGTGTCTAGGCAGCTTTCCGTAGTGGACCAGCAGGCTCAGGATCGAAGGCGTCGAATACCATACAGTGATTCTCCGCTCCGAGATCAGCGGGGCGAGGCGGCCCGGCTCTTTGGCGGCTTCTTCCCCGATAAGCACGAGCGTCGCCCCGTGTTTGATGGAAACGAAGATGTCGAGAATCGAGAGATCGAAGTGAAACGGCGCGTGCGAGGAGAAGCGGTCGCTCTCGTCGGGGTGAAAGGTCGCCGAGCACCAGTCGATGAAGCTCGTCGCGTTTCTATGGGAAAGCATGACGCCCTTGGGCCGTCCTGTAGAGCCGGAGGTGTAGAGGATATAGGCGAGGTCGTCCGGCGCGGCTTCGCACCGGTCACGCTCGACGGCGAGCGGCGTCGCGACGTTTCGCTCGCCCACGACCGCTTTGACGGAGCAATCTTTTAAGATGTAATCATTCCGCGCGGCGGGAGCGCCCGGATCGAGCGGCACGTAGGCCGCGCCGGCTTTCAAAACGCCGAAGATCGCAGCGACCGCGTCGATCGACTTCCGCATGCCGATCGCGACCCGGTCGCCCGGCCCAAGGCCCATCTCCCGCAGCCGGTCCCGCATCCGGTCGGCGAGGCCGGCCAGCTCCCGGTAGGTGATACTGCCGTGGTCCGGCTCTTCGATCGCGATTCGTTCCGGCCAGCGCGTGGCCGAGTGGTCTAAGAACTGGTGGAGTAGGCTTCGATCGCCCATCGATCGTTAGAGCTTTGATTGGACGAACTGTGCAATGTGGGAGACCGTGTTCAAATGCTCCGCGTCCACCTCGTGCGGCTGAAATTCGAAGCCATACTTATTTTCGAGGAATTCGACCAACTTCAAAGTGGCGATCGAGTCCAGGATGCCGCCGGTGATCAGCGGCGTCGAGTCGGTCAACTCTTCCGGATTCTCTCCGGGCAGAAACTCGCGGAGCAGGAACTCTTTAACGACTTTTTTGATTTCTTCCATCGTCGGATTCCGTTGCCTCCTTATAACCGGCGGCGCGCGAAGGCGCAAACACTCCCGCTATCGCGGCGTCGAACTCCCCAAGGCCAGGAGAGTGCTTAGCGCCTCATTCTCCTTAAGGGCCTTGTAGAGTCGCTCGGCAAGAAGCCTGTGTCCCAGGACGCTCGGATGAGTGTCCCATGGCGCAACTATGATGCGACTGCTATCGTAGCCGTCATAGGCATCGGTGAGATCCAGCACCGTAAAGCCGGCCTGCGCGGCCAGTTGGCTCAGTTGTGCGGAGTCTTCGCCGTATCCGCTTTCCGTTGTCAGCGGCACCAGAAGCAAAACCGGCGTGATCCCCTGCCGCCGGCACTCCTCGGCAAAGTAAACGAAGCTCTTGAAAACCACCTCACCCGCGAAAGGCACAAGACGTCTTAAAGCGGCAGCCGGCGGCATCTCGCCATCGACTCCGGCTTTCGATAGTATTTCCCTCAAGTAGGGGTACGGAGATCCCCCCTCACGCATTCCTTTGTGCGATAGACGCTGGATCATTCGTCTGAAATCCCAGGCACGAGCCGCAACCAAGACAACATCGGGGTTGAAAGGGACGATCTTGTTTTCCAACACCGCAAGCTGGTCCAACAACCAGTAGCCGCCCACGGCGAAGTTCAGTATCTCATACGCCCTGTAAGCGCCCCCCTTGACCTGGCGGTTCAACCGCTCCTCCAAAAGAGACTCAAAGATCTGGTGATTCTCCACTCCGGTCCCCATCTCATAAGAACTTCCAAGCAGGGCGATCCGAAAAGTATGAGGAGGTTTTGTCACCTCGTAATCCTTATCTCGCATGCCCCAGCGATTGGTCCGCAGCGTACCCCCCTTGTACGGCAGCTCCAACAACGGCTTCAACTCATATCGGCGAACGTCGTCCGTCTGACGGAGCGCGTTAATCGCCCGCAGACTCTCCCAATCGGCTGGTTTCGCCGAGGGCGAGTAGCGCTCCCAGAGCTGGTTATTGAAGCGGTCTACGCTGAGGAGATTCTCGTAGTAGCCCCGCTCGATCAGCGCCTCGTCGCGCGCGCTGAGTCTCTCCTTGCGCAGAAGATCGATCGCCTCCAGGGTTTTTCGCGGGAGAACAAGAAACCCGCCTGGGTTCGCCGCCAAACAAAGAATCGCTGAAGCGCCGATAATGACGATCATCCTTTGCGACAGCGAACTCTTACGTTCATCCGGGGTCGCCGATCTCGCAGGTTCGCGGCCCTTCTCCCTGCCGATCGACACAGCGGCTATGACAAAGGCCGGCAGCAACATCCACGAACTTGCCGAGAGATCTCCAACGACCGACCAGAGACCGAGCCATTCGGTCAGCGACGCGCTGCTTAGCAGAGAAAAGAGGACGCACATCGCGGCAAAAGTCCCGACGGTGCGAAGCGAGAGGGACAAGGCCGCGCGCGGCGTCCAGGAACCCTTTTTCAGCGCGAGCGCCTTCCCGTGGCTCGCCTCATAGAGCGAGTTGGCAAGGACCAGCCCTCCCAGGATCGCCCAAAACGCGACATCGTTCCAGGCAAAGAGAAATGCCCCCCGAATCCAGAACCACTGGTAGGAATGAAGGAGCCAGCTGGCGACGAAAACCACGACTGTTGCAAAGACGATCCGGGTCCGGGCCGGCCGCCGCCGCGCCGCAAAGTAAGCCGGGTAGTAGAAAACCTTGAGCATGAAATCTTTCCAGTAAATATTGTTGCGCCGCCAGAGGTCGGTAAAACCGGAGGCCAGGTAGTAGAGGTGTTGCGTCGGCGGCAGGTTGAAGCCGAAAAGATGAAGCATGCCCGTGACCAGATGGAAATGGCCGGAAACGCGCAGAAGCAGGAGATAGGCCGAGATGAAATACTGGATCAAGCCGCCGGTATTGGTTACGTCGCCCGGTCCCAAAGAGAGATAGTGGTAGACCAGACGATAAGCGAGAAGATGCGTGATCCCCCGAAACATCCAAAACAGTCCGGTCTGGTAAATCCGGTGCGGCTCGGTGTCGTAGTAAGTCAGACGAAAGGTCTTGTAGTCGATCAGCGGAAAGAGCGGAAAGCAGACGTTGGGCAGCATGAAAAAATAGGATAGCGTCCACGGAAGCGAGACCGGGCCGCGCTCGTGGCTGAGGTCGTACAGGTACATCATCAGCCGGAACATGAACATGGAGCCGAGGATCGGCCAGAGCGCGCCGGACCAAGGCACGGATAGCCAATTCGCCCGGAGGAAGCCGAGAGCGACGCCGGCCAGAATAAGGATCGTAACGCGAGCTGAAAAGCGAATCGGAAGATGACAGATCCCGATCAGGGCCAGGCCGAGGCCTATGAGCCACGCGCCTTCCGTCATCTCAAAGACCAACCCGATGCCGGCAACGGAAAGCGCCAGAAAAAAAACCAGCCGATGGCGCAACGGCAGGAAATAGGAAATCACAAAGCCGGCCGAAGCAAGCACGGCGAGCTTGAGAAAGGCCGGGCTCACGATCTCGAAATCGCGGATCAGCAGCAGGAGGAGACCGAGCTGGAGAACCAAAAGCAGGAACTCTCCGACTCTTATTCCCCTGCTCGCCAAAATTTCAGCCGCAGATGTGGCCGCAGCGCCGGCAGTTGTGCTGTCTTCGCTCATAGTCAGTGATTCATTTACTGTCGGTGCGGACGGCTGTCAAGGCCACATGCTTCCAGAGCCATCAAGCATGCACAACGTTGGGCTTGAACCCGAATCCCGCGTTTACTAGGATGCCCTCAAGCTCGAAGGCTCAAGGCATCCGACCGAAGGAGGGGAAAAAAATGTCCGATTATCAACCGATAGAAATCCGCGGTTTTTACCGCTCTCCGTCCCATCTGCCGATCTGGGAGGTGATCGACAAGGCCGGCATCTGGGAGAAGCTGAACATCAAGATGGCCGGGATGGAATACTGCGGCAGCCCGCCGGTCGCCGAAGGGGCCCTGTTCGACGGCAAGATCGACTTTATCTCCGGCAATCACATCACGCCTTACGCCCTCATCACCAAAGGCAAACCGATCGTCTGCATCGCCTCGCCCAGCAACAGCGTCCGGGATAAGCTCGTGTCGCGCGAGCGGGTCGGCTCGCTTGCGGAGCTGCGGGGCAAAAGGCTGGCGGATCTCACGCTCGAAGGGCGCGTCGCCGGCTTCAATCACCTGCGCGGCAACCATATGCTCTACGTGCTCCGAGCGGGTCTCAGGCTCGACGACGTCAAGTGGGTCGATCTCGGCGACGATATGTCGCCCGAAACGCGGAAGCTCCAGTTTGAGATGCTTCAGTCCGGCCGCGCCGACGCCGCGCTCATCACCGGCGGCACGCGGAGCTTCGAAGAGGCCGGCCTCCACGCGCTTGAGCTGGAGCCGCTGCCGATGATCAACGGCCCGACGCTCACCACGTGCATCACGACGTTGAAGAAAAAAGATCGCCTGGGCGAGAGATTCGCCAAGGCTGTCGTCATGGGGATTCACTTTGCGCGGACTGAGCGCGACAAAACCGAAAAAATCCTGGAAGGCTTGCGCAAGCGCGAGCCGGAGGCGTCGTCGGCGCGCTACGAGAGCCTTGCGCGTATGCCGGTCAAGCCCTACCCGACTCCCCAGGCGGTCATGAACGCCTACGAGCTTTGCTTGATGAAGGCGCCGGAAGCCAAAGAGCTTAGCCCGCTTGCCCTCTGGGACCTGCATTACCTGCGCGAGCTCGACGACAGCGGTTTTATCGACGGCCTTTACGCAGCAAAGAGCACCTGACAACGAGGCTCCCTCATCCCATTGTTCACCGAGGTTGAGGCCCAGAGCAACTCACGCTTGAACCTGCCCTTTCTTTTCTATTGCCAATTCCAAATTTCATTGTAGAATTGACCCATTTCGCACCTTCGTCCGACCCTATCATTTCATAAGACCAGGTCTGAAACCCGATCTCTTTGTGTATGGCACAGCCCAAAGACCAAGCGCGCGAAAATATCGACCGAATGCTCGCCAGCGCCGGCTGGGAGGTTCGTAATCTCAGCGACGCCGACATCTCGGCTTTTCGTGGCCTGACGATTCGAAACTTTCCGTTGAAGACAGGGCACAGGTTTGATGTCGTAGCCAAAGACCAGATTCGCAACGTCATTAGGACCTACCGCGACAAACTATTCACGGAAATCTTTCCCGGTCGCAGGACCTCGGGAGTGTTAACCCAAACTCTTTACAATCATGTGAATGAGGATAAAAGTTTTTCAGACAACCCGCATTAGCAAGCTACGGTAATTATTTCCTTGCACAGAGTAAATCGCTCAAGTAGTGTTATCAAAATGTCACCTGTTCAGATGGAAATTAGTTTCCTTGATTATCAGCGAAAACTGCTGAGACCCTTGTCTCGCGTTCCACTTGATAAATCATTTCCGGAACAACAAGCCAACGCGTTGGCTCAACTAGAATCTTTTAACAAGCACCTTTTTCGTCCAAACCCATATCTTCATAAATGGTGGGCGAGAAGATCTGGTACGACGTTTAGGTTCATCCTGAAGCAGTTAGCCCCGGAAACAAAACTTCGCGATTACTACGCTGCGGGCGGGCTTGAGGGTATTACAATCCTTGATCCAATGATGGGAGGCGGTACCACCTTGCACGACACTAACGACTTAGGCGGAGACGCCATCGAAGCTAAAAAGGAATGACCGGCCGCCGATGTGAAAAAGGGCTGCGATTCGCAGCGGCCACGTTTTCATAATTCCGATAGTACGATAATGTCCGTAATGGGTCGTATCCAATTGAAGAACGGGAAGACGGGTTGGGAAAGATCGGGAATGGCGGATGGCGCGTCGTCCTTATTTTTATGCCGGATGTTAAGCAACCGATCAAGTCGGAAGAACGGTCCAGCAGCTTGTAGATCCCTCAGGCTCCATGCGGACGGTTGACTCCCCTATGGGCTTGCTCAGTCCGCCTCGCATGGCCGCCAAGAGTATGTTACGAAAAGCACTGCTTTTCCCCTACCAGGTTTTCGTTATCCTTTTCTTCTTTCTGCTCACGTATTTTTGGG
>JBGPGE010000027.1:0-42997 GCA_041483675.1 Binatia bacterium | reverse complement strand
TAGATCTGATGATGGCGCGCCGCCGAGCCGAAGTCCCACAGGATCGGCTCGTCGTCCTGCGGCAACAGCGAGAAGCGGACGAGCTTGTCCATCGCCCACGTGCCGATGTGCGTCGCGGTGATGTAGCGGATGTTGTTCATGTCGAAGCAGAGCAGCGCGCCCATCTCGGATTTTTTCAGCGCCGCTTTGATCCGGCTTAGGCGGTCGTTGCGAAGACGCTCTAAGTTAACGCGCTCTTCCCAGTCAACACCCATCAGACCGAAAGTTTTCAACCCCATAACTCACCTCCCTGCCGGTTCAAGTCGTTCAAAATAGTTCAACACGTTCAATCGATGAGATATTTTTGAACCACTTTGAACCTTTTGAACAATTTGAACTCACGATTTTCCACAGAGTTTTTTTGCCGCCTCCGCCACGGATTCCGGCGTCGGGACGGTCAGGTCTTCGAGCGCCGGTGAGAACGGCACCGGCACGTCCATCGCGCCCATCCGCTTGACCGGCGCGTCGAGGTTATAAAAAGCGCCTTCGGCGATCACGGCCGCGATCTCCGCCGTCACGCCGTAGCGCTCGTAGCCTTCATCTATGACGATGGCGCGGCTGGTTTTTTTGGCCGATTCGACAATCGTCTCTTTGTCGAGCGGCGCCGTGGTGCGAACGTCGACCACCTCGGCGCTGATTCCCTCTTTCTCCAACATCCCTGCGGCGGCGAGCGCCACCTGCACCATGCTGCTTGTGGCGACCATGGTAATATCCGTCCCGCCCCGCTTGATGTCCGCTACGCCGAAGGGAATCGTGTACTCGTCGTCCGGCACGAGGCCTTTCAGTTGATACATCAATTTATCTTCGAAGATGATGACCGGGTTGTCGTCGCGGATGGCGCTTTTGAGAAGCCCCTTGGCATCGTACGGCGTGGAGGGCAGGGCGACTTTCAGGCCGGGAATGTGGCTGAACCAGGCGTGGAGGCTCTGGCTGTGCTGGGCGGCGGAGCGGCGGGTCGCGCCTAAAGTTGTCCTGATGACCAGCGGCACTTTGAGCTTGCCGCCCGACATGTAATGGATCTTGGCGGCCTGATTCACCACTTGATCCATGATGAGCGTGGCGAAATCGCCAAACATTATATCCACCACCGGCCGCATGCCGGTCATCGCGGCGCCGACGCCGATGCCGGCAATTCCCGCCTCGGAGATCGGCGAGTCGATCACGCGCTCAGGGCCGAACTGCTTCACCAAGCCGCTCAAGACTTTGAACGGCGTTCCTGCCTCGGCGACGTCTTCGCCGATGATGAAGACGCGCGGATCGCGGCGCATCTCCTCGGCTAACGCTTCGTTGATCGCCTGACTGAATGTAATCTCACGCATGGTGTTTATCGTCGGCGACCTTGTTTGATTCGCGGCGTTCATTGAACGTCATTGTAGGGGCAGGCCCTTCGACCAGGCTCAGGACAGGCCTGCGTGCCTGCCCGGTTTTGGGCGACCGGCCGGTCGCCCCTGCATATTTTCGCTATGCGTAGACATGTTGATCCACTTCGCTCACATCCGGGTACGGCGCGTTCAGCGCGAACTGGACGGCGGCTTCGATCTCGCCGCGCAGCTCTTCTTCGATCTTCGCCAGTGTCTTGTCGTCGGCTACCTTGCCCGCTTCCAACCGCTCCGTGAGGAGTTGGATCGGATCGCGCTGAGTTTTCCACTCCTCTTCTTCCTTCTTCGGGCGATAGTAGGCGCGGTCGATGTCGCCGACGTGGTGGCCGTGGTAGCGGTAGGTGTTGCAGAGAAGAAACGACGGGCCGTCGCCGCGCCGCGCCTTTTCCACCATCTGCAGCGCCGTCTCGTGGACGAGCCCAACATCCTGGCCGTCGATCGTTTCCGCCGCGATTCCAAACGCTTCAGGGCGCGCTTCGACTTTTCCCGCCGTAGTTTCCGTGTAGTGCGTGTATTCGTTGTAGAGGTTGTTCTCGCAGACGTAGATGGCCGGCAGCTTCCAGAGCGACGCCATGTTCATGGTCTCGTACAAGAGTCCCTGCCCGAGCGCCCCTTCGCCGAAGAAACAGACGGCGACCTGGCCGCTCTTGCGCATTTTGGCCGACATCGCGGCGCCGGTGGCGATGCCGGCGCTGCCGCCGACGATGGCGTTGGCGCCGAGGTTGCCGGTGTCCTGGTCGGCGATGTGCATCGAGCCGCCCTTGCCCCGGCAGTAGCCGTCCGCCTTGCCGAGCAGCTCGGCGAACATCCGGTCCACGGCCGCGCCTTTCGCGATGCAATGGCCGTGACCGCGGTGGGTGCTGGTGATGTAATCGTCCGGCTTCAGCGCCTCGCAGATTCCGACCGCCACCGCTTCCTGGCCGATGTAGAGATGAGCCAGCCCCGGCATCTTCGCGCTCAAGTAGAGCTGATTCACCTGCTCTTCGAACAGGCGGATCTTCGTCATCTGGCGGTAGAAGCGCAATAAGCGCTCACCATCAGCCTTAGCGGTGTCTGTCGCTCCGGGTTTGACTCTTGTTTTGCGTGACTGAGGCATGTCTTTTCAATTTTGAATGGTGAATTTTTAATCGCTGCGGGTTAATTCCCCGCAGCTTGCTGCAATAAGTCAATTGCGGATCCCGAAGTCCGTCATTCCCGCATGCTTTTAGCGGGAATCCAGGCGGATTCGGAACTGGACCCCCGATAGAAACATTCGGGGGTGACGCCTTTAAGACAAATCACGTTGCCCAGTTCTGATACTCCACAGCCTGCTGCGGGGTAGTTCATTTCAGGTTTTTGTATTTCAATTCAACATTCAAAATTATTTCTTCCCTGCCATTTTCGCCAGCGTCTCGAACAGGGCGGCGAAATCTTTGTCGGCAAACCCCATCGCGCGCGCCGCCGTGAGCATTTCGTTCGTCACGGCCGTGGTCGGGAGAGGCAGGCCGAGATTCCTTCCCAGCTCCAGGGCGAGCAGCATGTCTTTCTGCATCATGTTGACGTTGAACCAGGCCTCGTCGGGCATCTTGAGCACGAACGGCCCGCGATATTTGACCATCGGCGAGGCCATCACGCTGTTGAGAAAAACTTCGACCGCGGTCTCGCGCGGGATGCCGCTTTTCTCCGCCAGCAGGATTCCTTCGCTGAAGGCGAGCATCTGCACGGCGAGGTTTAAGTTGGTCGCGATCTTTATCGAGACGGCCAGGCCGTTGGCGCCGACATAGGTCACCTTCGGGCCGATGTCTTTGAGAATCGGCTCGACGCGGTTGAACGCGGCGCGCTCGCCGGCGGCCATGATCGAGAGCTTGCCCTCTTCGAGCGTGCTCACGCTGCCGGAAACCGGTGCGTCCAGCATCCGCGCGCCTTTGGCCGCCACTTGCGCGGCGATCTCGCGGCTCACCGCCGGGCTGACGGTGCTCATGTCGATGTAGGTTTTTCCCGACCCCAGCGCCGACAAAATACCATCCGGTCCGGTCGTGATGGTTCTGAGCGCATTGGTGTCGGTGACCATGGAAAAGACGACATCGGCCGCGCGTGCCGCCTGCGCGGGTGTCTCAGCCCACTTCATCCCGGCGTCGATCAGCGCCTGGGCCTTTGACTTGGTACGGTTGTAGCCATGCACGGTGTGGCCGGCGGCGAGCAGCCGCCTGACCATCCCGCTGCCCATCGTTCCGAGTCCGATAAATCCGAGATTCGCCATGGAATTTTCGCTCTTAGCGCGAGCTTGATGGAACTGGTCTGAACTTAGGGTGGAGGGCGAGGTTTGTCAAGAACAGAAAAAACAGAGAGAAGAGCCGGCGAGGGGAATTTCTTTCGGTCTGAGGCAATACATTTCTACCACGCTGCACGCATGAGGTGAGACGACTTCAGCGTCACGGTTGAGGTTTCGCGTCCGGTGCCTCAGACGCTCAAGAAACTCCCCCCGCCGGCGGCAGTGGAAAGAGGGGAGGCTCCTTGACAATGTTGGGTGGGGAAGTGATAGATGACAGGGAAAGTTTACGGAGGATCGGCAGGATGGAGAAGAGAAAATACTACCGGGATGTGCGGGAACATCTCAAGGTTCTGGAGGAGCGCGGAAAGCTCCGCCGCATCAAGCGTGAGATCAACAAAGACACCGAGCTGATGCCGCTCGTGCGCTGGCAATTTCGCGGGCTGGAAGAAGAGGAGCGCAAGGCTTTTATGTTTGAGAACGTGGTCGATGTGAAAGGCAAGCGCTACACGATGCCGGTCACGGTTGGCACGCTCGCCGCGTCGACGGAAATTTACAGCATTGGCCTCATGTGCGAGCCGGAGGAAATTTTCGACCGTTGGACACAGGCGCAGTTAAAACCGATCCCGCCGGTCGTCGTCGAATCCGGTCCGGCGCAGGAAGTCGTGCGTATGGGGAAAGATCTGCTTAACGGCTACGGCCTCGACATGATCCCCGTGCCGATCTCGACGCCTGGCTTCGACAACGCGCCCTATCTCACCTCGGCCAACTGGGTGACGAAAGATCCCGAAACCGGCGTCTACAACATCGGCAACTACCGCGGCCAGATCAAGGCGCCCGACCGCACCGGCGGACTTTTTCTCGGCCAGCACATGGGCATGCACTGGAGAAAATGCCAGGCCAAAGGCATTGCGCTCGAAGCGGCGATCGTGATCGGCGTGGTTCCGGCCGTCGCGTACGCCGCGACGGCCAAGCTGCCGGCAGATTTCGACGAGTACCGTCTGGCCGGCGGTCTCGCCGGCGAGCCGATCCCGCTGATCAAATGCAAAACCGTCGATCTCATGGTCCCCGCCACGGCCGAGATCGTCATCGAGGGAAGGATCTCGACCGAATTCATCGAGCCCGAGGGGCCGTTCGGCGAATATCCCGGCTACATGGGCCACCGCGGCGTCGCGCCGTTTCTCGACGTGACCTGCATTACGCATCGGAAAGACGCGATCTACACGACGCTGATGAGCCAGTTTCCGCCGAGCGAGTCGAGCAAGATCAAGCACACGGGAACGGAAAAAGTGCTCTATAAATTCCTCCGCTACGACGCCGGCAACCCGAGCGTCATGGACGTGGCGATTCACGACGAGGTGAGCGGCAGCGGCCAGGCATACTGCGTGATCAAGATGAAGAAGCCCGCCGCGGGCGATGTCTGGCGCGCGCTCAACGCCTCCGCCGGCTACAGCGGCAGCTACGCCAAAATCTGCATCGCCGTCGACGACGATATCGACATCCGCGATCCGGCGATGATCAACTGGGCGATCTCATTCAACGTCAGGCCCGATCAGGATGTCATGGTCCTCAAAGGGAAATCGCCGGGCCTCGACCCGTCGTGCTATCCGCCCGGTATCCCATCGCACGTCGCCCGGCAGACGCCGACCAGCGCGCTCTTGATCGACGCCACGCGCCCCTGGCCTTACACGCCGGTGTCGCTGCCGCGCAAAGAGTTTATGGAAAATTCAAAAAAAATCTGGGAAGAGCTGGGGCTGCCGCAGCTTAAGCCGCGCATGCCGTGGTACGGCTACAGCCTGGGCGACTGGACCAGGCAAGACGAAGAAGAAGCCGAGATGGCGCTCAAGGGCGACCACTTCGTCACCGGCGAGAAGGCGAAGGCAAAGCGGGTGAAACCATAACTAAGAAGGGATGAGGGAGGAGGGATGAAAACTCATCCTTCATCCCTCAGCCCTTATCCCTTCTCTAGAAAAGGCCGGGGAGCCAGCGTTTTACGCTCGCGCAGTAGCGTGAATATGGTTCGCCGAGTTGATTCGTGAGTCTCGCCTCGTCGGCGACGACGCGGCGGTGGAACCAGATTGCGGTGACGAGCGTGATCGCGGCGGCAAGGAGCGAGCGGAAACTCAGCGTCAGTCCCGTAAGGTAGATCAGATGGCCCAGGTACATCGGATTGCGCGTGTAGGCGTACGGTCCGCTTGCAACCAGGCGTTCGGGCGGAGTTTCAAGTCCGGGGCCGCCTCCGCCGCGTTTTATCCGGTAACGGCCGCACAGGCGGTATTGGAGATAGCCCCAGAGCATCAACGGAAGAAAGATCGGCTCAAGTCTCAATGAGCCGCGATTTATGGCCAGCTCCCAGGCGATGGTGACGAGCGGATAGACGACAAAGGTTCGAATCGGCGTGCGCCGGAGAATTTTCTTCAAGCCATGCATGGGCGAGATTGTGTTCGTGCAGCGGGTTATTTCATCGCAGATATAACAGGGATCCAAGGCGTCTGAAAGAGAGGTAATCACGATGGCGGAAAACGCGTGTTACGATCTAAGAGGATTTATCGAAGCGTCCAAGCAGATCGGCGACTGGAAAGAGATCAAAGGGGCGGATTGGGATCTTGAGATCGGCGCGTTGATCGAGACCACGGCCGAGTTGATCCCGCAGCCGCCGATGCTGCTGTTCGACGAGATCAAAAACTATCCGCGCGGCTTTCGCGTTGCCGCGTTGCTCTTTGCTTCCTACAAGCGCGTGGCGCTGGCTCTGGGGCTGCCGCACGAGAAGAGCAAACTGGAACTGGTCCGCCTGGCCTCGCGCAAGATCCGATCGTCGCAACCGATTCCTCCCCTGGAAGTCAAGACCGGGCCGGTGATGGAAAACGTGCTGAAGGGCAAGGATGTCGATCTGCTGCGCTTTCCCGCGCTGCGCTCGCACGAAAACGACGGCGGGCGCTACATCGGCACCGGCGACACGGTGATCAATAGAGATCCCGACAGCGGCTTCATCAACATGGGCACCTACCGCATGCAGCTTCACGAGCGCGCCCTGCTGGGCCTCTGGATGAGTCCCGGACAGCACGGCCGGTTGATTTGCATGCGCCATTGGGAAAAAGGCCAGAGCTGTCCTATCGTCGCGACCTTCGGCCCCGACCCGCTCTCTTTCCTCGCGGCCAACGCGAAGATTCCCTGGGGCCAGTCGGAATTCGACTACGTCGGCGGGCTTCGCGGGAGGCCGTTGGAGATCATCAAAGGGCCGATCACCGGCCTGCCGATTCCGGCGTCTGCGGAAGTTGCGATCGAGGGAGAAGTCCCGCCGCCGAGCGTCGAGTCGCGCGACGAAGGGCCGTTCGGCGAATGGCCGGGCTATTATTCCGGCGGGACTTTGGGCACAGGTGAAGCGCAACCGGTGATCAAAGTGAAGGCGGTCTACTATCGAAACGATCCGATCCTGCAGGATGAGGCGCCGCTCTGGCCGGGGGCGCCGCGGACGGACTTGAGCCTGCGCGCCGGTCTGCTCTGGGATCAATTGGAGAGCGCGGGGATTCAGGACGTGACCGGAGTTTACAGCTTCAGCAACTATATCTATGTCGTCGCCATCAAGCAGCGCTACGCCGGCCACGCCAAGCAGGCCGGCATGGCCGCCGTCGCGGCTTCGGCTTCCGCGCGCCACGGCCGCTACGTCGTGGTCGTCGATGACGATATCGATCCGACCAATTTAAAAGAAGTCCTCTGGGCGATGATGACCCGCGTCGATCCGGCGACCAACATCGACATCGTGGACGGCTGCTGGAGCACGCCGCTCGACCCGCGCATGCCGCCGGACAAGCGCGCCGCGCGCGATTACACCAACAGCCGGGCGATTTTTTACGCGGTGAGGCCGTTTGAGTGGCGCGACAAGTTCCCGAAAGTAAGCCGCGTAAGCCGCGAGCTGCGCGAAAAGGTCATCCGGGATTTTCAGAATATATTGCCATTTCCGAAGGGTTGAAGCCCTCTTTGCGGTCTTGGCGGCTTGGCGCGATAAAACAGCTCGGGCGTATTCACCACAGAGACACAGAGTTCGCAGAGGGTTTCTTCAAGATGATATCCTCATTCGATTTTCTCCGCGCCCTCCGCGCCTCGGCGGTGAATAATCCGGTCTAGCTTTTCCACTTGGTCATGCCTTTCGATACGACAACGCTTCTCGTAGGCGTCGCGCTCCTTCTGGCCGCCTTCGTCAAGGGAACCACCGGCTTCGGCTTCCCGTTGATCGCGACGCCGATGGTGGCGCTGCTGTTGGATATCCGCACCGCCATCACCATCCTCATCATTCCCAACATCGTCATGGACATCGGTCAGATCTTTCGCGGGGGTTTCCCGGCCGAGATCCTGCGCCGGTTCAGCCGGCTTCTCGTCCTGACCGCGTTTGGAGTTTTTGCAGGCACCAAGGTTCTCGTTATTCTGCCGCTCTGGGTTCTGAATCTTTCGCTCGCGGCGATGATTTTTGTTTTTGTTGCGACTAATTTTTTGCGCTTCGAGTTTCGGATCTCGCCTCGGACGGAAAGAGCTTTGTCCCCCGTGCTCGGCTTTGTCACCGGTTTTCTCAACGGGATGACCAACGCGGCGGGTCCGGTGCTGGCGATTTATCTCTATGGGTTGAGATTGCCGAAGACGGAGTTTGTCCGATCGATCTCCACCATCTTCCTTATCACCAAGTTGAGCCAGCTCGTCGCCGTTTCGACCTGGAACCTCTTTACATTCTCGACACTCCGTCTGTCGCTCCAGGTTACGCTGTTTTGCTTGCTTGGTTTCTACGTGGGCCTAAAGACGCAGGACCGCGTCAACCAGCAGACCTTCAACCGCGGTCTGCTCGTACTGCTATGCTTAATCGGCGTGATGTTGGTCGTGCGGTCGCTGAGTTAGGCGTGGGTTTGGCGCGGCTTGCCTCTAAGAGCCACTACTTCGTCGCAGTGACTTCGATCTCGATCAGCTTCCCCTCGGCGGAGTAGCCGTCCACGAATGAATAATCCATCCGCGGAATCTCAGCTTTAACCATTTTTCGAAACAGCTCGCGAAGCGTCTCCGGCTTTTGGCTGCGGTGAAGATAGAAGGAGACTTTCACGACGCACTCCCACGACGTGCCGGCATCGGTGAGAGAGCCGGAGATGCGTGGGAGGATATCTGCAAGCTGGTTATCCAGCGTGGGAAGCACGGCGGTCACACCCGAGAGAACCACGATTGAATCGTAGATCAGATAGCGTAGCGGCACGATGGGCGGCTCATATTCCTGTAGCGTCTTTTCGATGCCCGGCCGCGACGGTCTCATGGCGAGCAGGTCCAATGCGACCAGGGCGTTGGAGTCGAAATGAGCCGGCGCGATGTAACTTGAGCTTGCCGACCGCGCCTTGCCGGACAGGGCGCTGGTCCGTTCCTCGCTTCCGAGGTTGCGGCTCTGTCGGTCGCTTCCCCATAGCCGGCTCCGGACGGTGTTATCGAGCGAAAGCCCGCCGGTCTTCAGTTCGTCGTTGAAGCTGCGAAAAAGCTGACGCGCCTGTTCTGCCGCCGTACCTCCCGACTTCGCCTCGGCGGAAAGCGCGACGAACTCCTTTCCCAGCCATGAAAAGATTTTCTTTGTCATGATCCCCTAAAGCCCCGGCGCGTAGAGAGTCGGGGAAAGGCCTGCAATGTATTCGAGCGTTTCTTTAAGCGAGACCACGTCGGCGTATTTCATGTTCATGTCGAAGAGGTTGATTTTGTGCGAGGCCTGGCCGCGGTCGAAGACGCACTCTTCGACGACGCTCACGCTGAAATTATAAGAAAAAGCGTCGATGACGCTGGCGCGCACGCAGCCGCTGGTGGTGCAGCCGGTGACGAGCACCGTGTCGGCGTGGACTTCGTTGAGCATGCTGATGAGCGGTGTGCCGAAGAAGGCGCTGGGTTTCTGCTTGCGAACCACCACGTCGCCGTCTTGCGGCGCGATCTCGGCGACGATGTCGTTCCCTTTCGACCAGCGCTCGCCCTTGTCTTCGCCGCCGCGGCTGTTTTTGCCGTGCCAGCGGCCGAAGGCGACGGCGCTTCCTCCTTCGTGGCCGGTCGTGAAAAAAATCGGGAGATGTTTCTTGCGCGCCGCCTCGAGCAGCTCGCGGATGCGACGCACTCCTGCCCACCCTTCCTCGCCGCAACTGTTGCGGAAGCGCTCGATCGATTTGAGAATCGGCTCAGGCTGGTCGCCGACGAAATTATAATTCATGTCGATCACCAGCACCGCCGGCCGCCGGCCGAATCCTGCCCGCTTGCCATAGCCCGATTTTGCAAAGACCTCTTTGTCCCGCTGCGTGAGAACATCGTCCCAGGTTGCCATAGCGCGTTTTCTCTCTTTCTGACGAGATTTAAAGCAAGTGGGTGCCGCCGTCCACGACCAGGAGCTGCCCGGTGGTAAAGTCGCTGTCGGAGGACGCCAAAAAAAGCACCGTGCCGACGAGGTCGTGCTCCACTTGACTTCGCTTAAAGCAGCGCTGCTCGTTGCGCTTGCGCTCGTACTCGGCGTCCACCTGGCGGCCTTCGGTCAAGGTAAAGCCGGGCGCGACGGTGTTGACGCAGATATTGAAATCGCCGAGCTCGCGCGCCATCGCGCGGGTCATCGAGATCACCGCGCCTTTGGACGTGACGTAGTGAATATAGTTGGGGTTGCCGTTGAGCGCGACTCCTGACGAGATGTTGACGATCTTCCCTTTGCCGCGCTGCTTCATGTAAGGGAAAACCGCCTTGGCGCAGAGCCAGACGCCGCGCACATTGACCGCCATCGCCTTGTCGAACTCCGCCACGTCCATCTCCCAGAAGGGGCTTTTCTTCACGGTCATGAAGTAGGCCGCGTTGTTAATCAGTATGTCCACGCCGCCGTAACGCTTCACCGTCGCTTCGACCATCGCCTTGACGCTCGCCTCGTTGGAGACGTCGCACTCGACGCTCATCGCCGTCCCACCCTGGTCCTGAATCGCCTTTACTACGGGCTCCGCGCCGACGAGGTCCGGCAGAGACAATTTCGCGCCCTCCTTGGCGAACGCTAGGGCATAAGCCTTGCCGATTTTTCCTCCTCCGCCGGTGACGATGACGACTTTGTCTTTAAATCGCATGGGAAATCTCCTTCACGATTTTTGCGTCGAGTCCATAGAGGCTAACCGGATTCTCCACCAGAATCTTCGCCTTTGCGGCCTCGCCGATGTCGTTTCTCCGCAGCAGCTCGCGGGCGGCGAAGCGCTCGCGGTCGCCGTGCGGCATGTCCGAGCCAAAAACGATCTGCCCCTCGCCTACCAGATCCAACACCTGCGGCAAGAGCGCATCTTCGATCTCCGCGCTGAAGTAGAGATTGCCTTTGCGGATATAGTCCATCGGAGGCAGCGCCTCCCGCGGCGCCGTCTCGGAGACGACGTGCGCGAGATTCTTGCTCGAATGTTTGAAGCGGTGATCGAGGCGGTCGAGCATGAAGTGGATCCACAGGCAGCCCGCTTCGAGAAAGACGACGCGCAGATTCGGGAAACGGTCGAGCACGCCGCCGCTGATGAGCGAGACAAAGCCCATCAGCACGGGCATGAGAAATGCAATTACGCCCGAAGGGTAGATGTGGGTAAAAAGATTATTGATGGAGGGGCAGGCCCAGCCGACGTGCACGGCCAGAGGCAAGTTCTCCCCGGCGACGGTTTCGTAAAATGGAAAGAGAGTCGGATCGTCCAGCAAGCGGTCCCCCGCGGTGCCCAAAACCATCATCCCCACCGCGCCAAGGCGCTTGGCCTCCCGCACTTGCCGGACTGCGGCGGGAATGTCGTCGAGGTTGACGATGCCGACCCATTTGAGCCGCTCGTGGCCGGCGAGCCGGTCGCCGAGCCAGCGGTTGTAGGAGGAGCACATCGCGGTGAGGAGAGCGGGATTCGAGCTTAACGGATAGGCGAGAAAGAGCGTCGGGTAGAGAACCTGAAGCGCGATATCCTCCTCGTCCATGATTTTAAGGCGCGCGCCGAGATCCGTCAGCTCCATGCTCTCGAGGCTGTCCGCCTTGCGCGCGGCGTGCTTCGTCGGCTTGCCATCGTAACTCACCGGCGTGCCGAGATTGTGGCAGCCGCGCCCGACGCGGCGCGGGTAGAGCTGCTCGTCGATCATCCAGTAGGCGAGTCCGTCCATGCCGATGACGCGCGGCCGCTGCGAGCGCAGCTCCGGGTCGAAGTATTTATCGCTAAACGTCGCCGGATTCTCTTCGACATGGCCGTCGGCGTCGATCACGCGCATAAGACTCCCCCCTCCCTCAGCGGTAGAGCTTGTCGATGAAGCCGCTCGATTGCAGCTCGCGCACGAAACTGTCGTTGAAGAATCTTTTGGGATCTTCGTTTAGCGCTTTGGGATTTCTCGGCGCGAGCTCTTCGAGCACCGCTCTTACAGCCTCTAGGTTCGGGAGCGGCACCTTCATCAAATATTTCTGCACATAGATGTCGTAGGCCTCGGAGAGAAGGTCCGGGTCGTTCACGCGAAGGTATTTGCCCATCACCTTAACGGCGTAAGGCTTGTCGTTTTTCAAGCGCGCGATCGCCTCAACCTGCGCGGTCAGGTAGCGCCTGATGAGGTCGGGCTGCTCGCGGATCAGCCTGCCCGTCGTGGTCACTCCAGTCGAGGCGTACGGGAGGGCTAGACCGGCGATATCCAAAAGCACGCGATGGCCCAGCTTTTTCGCGCGGCTGATCGAAGGATAGGAAAGGATGCCGGCCTGGACGCGGTTGCCCTGCAGGGCGGCGACGATCGATTCTATCGAGCCGATCTGGACGATGGCGACGTCTTTCTCCGGCACGAGGCCGAAATGGCGCAGCGCGATGCGAGCGCCCGTATCGATGGAAGTGCCGAAGCGGCTGATACCCAACGTTTTGCCGCGCAGCTGCTCCGCGGTTTCGATCTCCGGCCGCACCACCAGATTTTGCACGAACGTGCCGATGGTCGTGGCCAAAATCATCACGTCGGCTCCGCCCACCGCGGCGCTCACCGTCGTGCCGCCGGCGATTTGCAAAAACTGCACTTCGCCGGCGATCAGCGCATTCATCCCCTCCACGCCGCTGGGTGTGGCGATGACTTCCACTTCCAGGCCGTGTTTCGCGAAGATACCCGCCTCCCTTGCGACCCAAGGCGGCGCCATGGATCCTGACAGGGAAGTAAAGGCCATGCGGATTTTTCGCGGCGCTTCGGCGGCTTCGGCTGCGAAGACCGCGAAGATAAAAAACAAACAACACAAACCGGAAAATACTTTGGCGATCTTCATGAACCCCATCCATAAAAACGCGCCGCGTTCGCGCCTAAGATTTTTTCCTTGGCGCTCTCGGAAATATCTTTGCGCTCGCGGATCGTCGAGACGACGCGCGGAAACATGCCGTCCCAGTGCGGATAGTCGGAGGCGAAAAGTATTTTGTCCTCTCCGATCCGCTCGATGACGTAAGGCAGCATCCCCTCTTCCGGCTCCGCGGCGAAGAACCAATTCCCCTGTCTCACGTACTCGCTCGGCTTGCGCCGGCAGAGCGGCGTCTCGACTTTCCCGCGCTTCTCCCACTCCTCGTCCATCCGCTCCATCCAATAGGGCACCCAGCCGACGCCGCATTCGAGAAAGCCGATCCTGAGCTTGGGAAACCTTTCGGCGACGCCGCCATAGATCAGCCCGGCGAATTGGATGAAAGTTTCCACCGGTCGGCCGATCGTGTGCATGTAGAGAAAGCTGTCGAAGCGATTGTCGCCCGCCGGCCCGACGCGCCGGTTGTGGACGCAAAAGGGAACATTCAGGCGCTGGATCTCGTCGTAGAGCGGCCAGAACCGCTCCGAGCCGAGATGTTCTGTCATTCCCTGCGAGGCGACGGCGATCCCCACGAGTCCGAGTTTGGTCACCGCGCGCTCCAGCTCGTCGACCGCCGCGTCGAGGTCCTGCAACGGAAGCAGCGCGACGCCCTTCAACCGCGGGCTTGCTTTGCAAAGATCGGCGATGAAATCGTTATAGGCGCGGGCGTAGGCGACGGCGTAGCCGCGCTCCATGAATCGGGTCAGGGAAAAGCTGCTGGTGGGAAAAAGGACGGAGGTGTCGATGCCCTCGCGGTCCATGTCTTTGAGACGCGTGGGGATGTCGTTCCCTTCCAGCCCGCCGAGCCGCCCGCCCATGCTGGTGTCCAGGCCGTCGGAGGGCACGAGCGCGCCCTGGCGATCGCAGTAGGGCTCGGGAAGATAGGCGCGAATATCGCGATCTTTCTCGACCACATGGCCGTCGGCATCAATAATCTTCATTTGCGGGCGCCTCCTTATTGCTGAGCAACCTAGAGGCTATTCCGCTCGGGCGGGTCATGTCAAATCGGAAGGCGCTGTCAATTGGCAAACGAGGGTTCGACGGCGTTCGAGTGCGCTAGTGGCGCGCCGCCGATTCTGAGCCGTGGTCATAGAGGCCGTCCGTATAGTGCGACTTGCTCAGCATCTTCAGGAGCCGTAGTACCTCTTCAGGGCCGCGCAGGTGGAATCGCGCCTGTGTTGGGGTCATGCCGACGCGGATCGAATAGGCCCTTTCGGGCAGGATGGCGAACGTATCTTCGTCGGTCCAATCGTCGCCCGCCGCCAGGATAAAATCGAAGCTGCTTTTGGACAGCCATCTTTGGCTTGCCGTCCCTTTGTGGACCCTGGCGTTTCTTACCTCCACCGCCTTGTTGCCCTGCAGCACCTGCACGTCGATGGTCGCCGTAAACGCGAGCAGGTCGTCGGTCAACTCCCGCGCCGCGAGCGCCGCCCGGTCCGGATCGGCGTTGCGGTAGTGCCAAACGATGGAGAACTCCTTTTCCTCGACGAACGCGCCGGGGACTCGGTCCGCGTAGGCGTCGAGCGTTGGAAGAAGTCTCGTTTTCCAGTCGGCGTTTAGTGGTTCGATAATCGTCCATGGCCTGTAGCGCTCTTTAATCCAGGCGCCGTGTTCGGCCACCAGTCCCATCGAAAGCGAGCCGAACCAATTCTCCAGCGTGGCTTTATCCCGGCCGCTCAGCAGAACCAGTTCGTTTCTCGGATCGGCGCCGAGGCCGTGAAGCACGCTCAGCAGTTCCCGGTCGGGTTTCGCCGACTGCGGCTGGCTCGCGAACGGCACCAGCGTTCCGTCGTAGTCGAATAGCAGCAGCCGGCGCGTGCTCTGGTCGTAATGCCCAACCAGGCCCATCGTGGCCGCGGGGTTTAATCGCTTGGCGTAAAATTTCTCGTGGGCCGGCTCCATGGCAAGGAGCTCTTGGGTAAAGCCGAGCGCCCAGCGGGCGACATCGTGCCGGCGCAGCCTGTTCTGCATGATCCGGTTGCGCCGGATCTGTTCTTTGCGGGGAATCTCCAGCGCCATGTTCAGGGCCTCGGCGACCTCTTCCCGGTGGTTCGGGTTGATGATGATCGCTTCCGCCAACTCCTTGGCGGCCCCCGCCATCTCGCTAAGGACGAGGACGCCGGTTTTGTCGGTCCTGCTGGCGATGTATTCCTTGGCGACCAGATTCATGCCGTCGCGCAGCGGCGTCACCAGGGCGACGTCGCTCATCGCGTAGAGGGCCACCAGGCTGTGAAAGGGCATGGCTCGGTACTGATAGATGATGGGCGCCCACTGAATGCCGCCGAATCTCCCGTTGATTTTTCCGACCAGCTCTTCAATCTGCTTTTTCATTCCCTCATAGTCCTGGATGCCGATTCGCGAGGGCACGACGACCATGAGGAGCGTGACCTTGCCGTGCCAGCGCGGGTTCTGTTCGAGCATGGTTTCGAAGCCCTCAAGGCGATGGATGATCCCCTTCGAATAGTCCTGCCGGTCCACGGAGAGGATGATTTTGGCGTCGCCCAGGGTTCTCCTGAGTTTTTCTCTCTCTTTTTGAACCTCCGCGCTTTTCGCCGCGCCGTGAAATTTTTGGAAGTCCACGCCCATCGGGAAGGCCGCGACCTTCACCATCCGGTGCCCCAGCGCGAGCTGGCCGATTTTGTGCTTGTAGCCCAGAAGACGCTGCACGCAGCGCAAAAAGTACTCCATGTAGTCGTGGGTATGAAAGCCGATGAGATCGGCGCCGAGCAGCCCTTCCAGAATCTCCCGCCTCCAGGCGGCCGGCAGGAGGCGAAAGATTTCAAAGTGAGGGAACGGGATGTGAAGGAAGAATCCCACCCGGAGCTTCGGCAGCTCCTTCCTGACGAGATTGGGCAAGAGCATCAAATGATAGTCGTGAATCCATAAGATATCGTCCTGACGCAGGACTTCCAGCAGCGAATCGCTGAACGCCTTATTGACCTTCTTGTACTGCAGCCAGTAATTTTCATCGTAACTCGCGTTGGAGGGGAAGTAGTGGAAGAGCGGCCAGATCGTTTTGTTACAAAAGCCCTGATAGAAAGCCTCGAAGTCCTCTTCGGAAAAAAACACCGGATGGGAGCGAAAGTCCGAGCGCGCCCGGGATCGGACCTCCTCCTTCTGCTCTTCGTCGATGGCGCCGCCGGGCCAGCCGACCCAAACGTACTCCGGGGCGGGTGACGAAAAGCTCGGCATCGTATCGAGGAGAGATTTGAGTCCGGTCGCAACGCCCCCGACGCTTGCCGTAAATTCGATCTCCCCGTTCCTCCGTTCGACCGTGAAAGGCAGACGATTCGAGGCGATGATGATTCTCTGTCCGGCGTGATTTTCATGTTTCATGGAGCGCCCTCCGTCATCGAGCCTTTACCGCGAAGCGAGCTTGTCCCGATCTGCGATGGAGAGAAAAGCCGAGAGATAATCCTTGATGTGGCGCGTGATGAGAAAATTTTTCCTGACGTGTTCTCTGCCGTTGAGGCCGAGCTGGCGCGCGTATTCGGGTTGCTGGATCAGCATCTTGATAGAGAAGGCGGTCTCGTCGATCGTATGGGTCAGGATGCCCGTCTGTTTGTGCGTCACTTGCAAAGGGATTCCGCCGGCGGCGCCCGCGACGACGGGCTTTGCCTTCCAGAGCGCCTCCGTTACGGTCAGCCCGAAGCCCTCTCTCAGGGACTTTTGTACGATGACCGTTGAGCCCCGCTGCAGGGCGTTGATCTCGGTATCGCTGCCGGGGGGCAAAAAGAGAATGAAAATATCTTTGTCTCCGTCCGATTCGGCCTTGACCCGTTCCAGTATGCCCGGCCCTTCAGGGTCGTCGGCCGCGCCTCCCCCGGCAAGGACCAGCTGAATGTCGACGTCCGTCTTGGCCATTTTGTAGGCCCGGACGACGCCGACGGGATCTTTCAGCGAATCGAAGCGCGAGACTTGCGTGACGATGGGTCTCGAAGGATCGATGCCGAACCCTTCCAACACGGAGCGAACCGTCTCTTCCGGCAGCTCCTTGTTCTTGTCGCTCAGCGGATCAATGGATGGGGCAATGGCCAGTTGCCGGATCGGCAGATCTCTCGCAAACGAAGTGGCCGAGAAGATCGCCGCCTCGTACCTCTCGATATACTCTTTGATGAAATTCCAGATTTTTGCATCCGGTTTGGAGAAATCCATGTGGCAACGCCACACCCAATGCGCGCCGTTTGCGTGCCGGGTGTCGATCAGCGGCGCGGGCTGGTGGTCGTGGACCAGAATAAAGTCGCTGGCCGGATCGATCTCCGCGGCGTTCATCCTGTTGATTCCGAGAAAGTACGCCAAATCATCATCCGACAAGATCGCCGGCGCGCCGTGCAGCGCGTTGAACATCTGCTTGGTGATAACGAAAAAACGCTCGTCGCCTTTAATGACGTTCCATTTCGTGTCGAGACCGAGTTGTTCCAGCCAGGGGATCATGCGGGACAGGATCTCGGCTACGCCGCCGCCGACCGCCGTCGAGTTGATATGCTGTATTTTTTTCCCTTCCAGCTTTCCTGCCAGAGTACGGAGTTCTTCCAAGGTTTGGCGTCCTACGATAGGCGCGTAGTCTTCGATATTGATCGTGTTCATTGACTCCACGGGGCAGTTGCTCCGAGCGCGCCTCCTCGAGAACTCAGGATTGCGCCTTCCTTCGTTCGTTATCGATCAGCTTCAGGAGTTTCCGCAGTAGGTCATCATTGGCGTCGACGACCGTAAAAATTTTTCGATAGGTCTCCGCAGTGAGTCCATGCGTTTGGAGCGTCTCGTGAATCCTGTCCACGGCCTCCTGCTGGGTCTTCCGGGCCTGCTCCCGGTCCTGGGTATCGTTCGTGGGAGGTTCATAGGCGGCGATGATGTCGTTGATTTTCACGTACGCCTTGGCAAACTCCTCGAGCCGCTCGCTACTGATAAGGGTCCTTTGGCTCCCCGATGGCTCCGGTAAAGGTTCCTGACCGCCTGTCTCCGTGATGAACCAGAGGCCCAAAAGGCCGATGAGTAAGCTTATTAAAATGTTTCTTAAGAGAAACTTTTTCATCACAAGTCTCCCTGATTAACGCTCCCGTAGCCGCCGATGGGTCCACTTGGCTCCCGTACGGAACAGGGTGACAACGGAGCCGACGATGCCGAGCTGCAAGAGATCCAGAAGTAAAACGCCGGCTCCAGTGCTGATCGCCGCGAGGGTTCGCCTCCGGAAAGAAGCCGGCAGGTTTTGCTTCCCTGGGGGTGGGAGAGCGGGGTCAGCGACCCCGCTCTTTTCAAGACCCAATGGAGTCGGAGTTCCAGCCTGGAATCGCATCCGT
This sequence comes from Binatia bacterium, assembly GCA_041483675.1. Classification (GTDB taxonomy): domain Bacteria; phylum Desulfobacterota; class Binatia; order UBA9968; family UBA9968; genus 2-12-FULL-60-19. The sequence continues at coordinate 24,715 of JBGPGE010000027.1, read as the reverse complement.
AGTCCCGCCCACTACGCCCATTTTTCCTACTTTTTTGCCTCGCATCCCGCTAAGAACAAGACGAAGACAAAGCCGGATAGACACCCTGCGATCCTGTGATGCCGATTCTTTTTCATCCGTCTCACCTCCTTTCGTCTAGGAAATGCCGTTTCCCGCCGGCCGCTACTGTTGCAGAGACCTTGCCGAGGCTGGGAAAGCGCAGCGGATGAGAGGGCCGATAGCCTCCTGCATGCCCTTATCGCCAGCAGGGGAAACGGGTATGTCTCCAGCAGCCGGTAAATGCGGTCGTCGACCTGGGTAGAGGTCTTTTCTGCGAGCTTTTTGACCACCCGGAGAATGGCGGTATTCGCGAGAAACGCGCCTCCCGCGGTCGCGGCAACGATCGCGGGCAGAACGACCCACGAGTTGGCGAGAATGGCGACGCTGAGAACTTCGCTCACAGGCCCGCTCGCTTTCGCCGGCAACGCCCGTAGAGGGCGCGCGCTCCGCCGGCCGAAGCGCGGCCGTTTGAGGCGCCTGCGCCGAGACGGGTTCCGATACATGCGCCGCCGGCGACTCTGCCCACGCGGGTGACAAATTTCCTTGCGGACCCGCGACGATAGATTCCGGCCCGGGGAGGCCCGGTCAGGGATCCGGCTTTCCATTGCGCCAGCAGCCGGCGTACGTAGGGGGGATCGAGCCCTATGACCTCGCAGACGTTTTCGAAGGAAAACAGATGATCGTCATCCTCGCCGAAAATCCATTCATTGGCGTCGCGAAAGAGATTTTTCCCCTTTCCCTTGCGCGCGGCACGGTATTTCTGAAAGCAGGCTAGAGCGTCCGCCAGGACCGCCAGCATGAGTTTTTTCTCCGGCTCGATGGGCGCGCTCCTGCGAAAGGTCTCGAAGTACTGGACCGGGAGCAGGGTGTCCAATTGAAACAGCGCCGCCGTGGTTTCATCTTTGGTGATGAAATTTGCGTTTGCCTGGTAGTCCATCGGAAAACTTAGACCTCCTTGGTCGAAGTTATTTTTGGCCGCGGCCTAGCGGCGGCGGGTTGGGCCGCAGTCGCGGCAGACGAGACAACTGCTCACCGTTGTAATGACCGCCGTTGCGACTAAAGCAAACGTGAGCGCCGCCAGCACGGACGCCACCAACCCCTTTTTGATTTTGATCTGTTCCATGGCACTGTCTCCTTCCCGCCCGATCCAAACAATTCGTTCGGGCTTTTTTTTGATCGTCGGCAACGAAGCGGTTGTAGGCTCCGCGGCCCGACTCAAATATTGTTGCCGCCATCCTTCACAGCGGCGTTTCCTCTATCGGCCTCGCCCGGTCGCGTCGAGGATTCATGATGATAGGTCAGCGAGGCAAGCGAGGCCGGGTGGAACGCCTCTCCGGGATCTTGTCTGCCGTCGTGTTTATGAGGCGCGTCGAATCTTTTTCTTTTGAGCTCGTTCCCCGCGGCATCCCGGTAAACGAGCTCATCCGTCTCAAGGTCGTATTCCGGCGTGTCGGGACTGTCCCAGCGCGTGAGAAAATACTGGTAGAACGGCGTGTAGAGGCTGCCCGGATTCTGGTCGTGCTCGAACACGTACTCCGGCATCGCGTGGATGTCCAGGCCGGGGTGGTAATGCTTCACCCATATATAGTCGCCCAGGATCGCCAGTTTTAAGAAGGGAGCGTCCCCGTAGAGCTTGAGTTTGATATTTTTCTGGATCGCCTTCAGCTGCTTGAGAAAATCGATGCTCTTTTTGATCTGCTCTCTGAATCTCTCCGGCGTAACCTCCGGGTCCAGGATGCTCTTGGCCCTCGCGCCGGCGGCTTCGCCGTGTGGATTCAGCAGCATGATTTTCGCTTCGCGGCAGTTTTGCAGCACGTCGTGCAGGTCGCCTCGCGGATCGGTAAAAGTGCGAGAACCGGTTGAGGCGATCATCATGACGTCGCGCGCGAAGCCCTGCTTCTTTTTCAATCTCCTGATTCTTCCCTGGGTCAGGAATCGGCTTGCGGGAAAGAAATGGACCATCCCCGAACCGCGCGCCATTCTGGCGAACCGCCTGTCCCGCCAGCTGCTTCCGAGATAGTTGAAAAACAGGACCAGCAGCAGCGCCAGAGCGATCTCGACGGAGACCAGGAAGATATTTTGCTTCTCCACGAGCGCCCAGTAAGTCCAGAAGTCGCGGGCGACGATGCTCACCATCGTGGGGAGGGAGAACGCGATCCCGGCGCTCATAGCGACCAGCAGGACGTGATACAGCGCCCGCCCCAGGCCCTGGAGAAAATGTCTGGTGGATGTTTTCTTAACCAAGATTTAGCCCTCCCGGATCGCCTCAAAGTTCCGAGGCGTTCATCCGCCGGAGTCCGATGTCTCCCCGGCAGGTCCCGCTAGCTGCTTCGTTCCAGCTTTTTGTCCTTCATTCTTCTAATCAACTCGTCGAGCGAGGCGGTGCTAAGAGCGCGGTCGAATTGGGAACGGTAGTTGTTCACCAGGCTGATGTTCTCGACGACCACGTCGTAGATTTTCCACTCCTTGGCGACCAGGTGGAGCTTGTAATTGATGGTCGTGTCTTGCCCTTTGGGCGAGATCACCTTGGTGGGGACTTCGGCGACGTTGTTCTCCCTCCGCTCCTTGAGGTAGACGATCTGCTCTCCGTTGGCGGCCTCGATCTGGCCGGCGTAGCCGTCTTCGAGCAGGCGGGAAAACGCCGAGACGAATTCACGCTGTTTCTGGGGATTCCGATTCCAGTGGCTGCCGAGCGATCTCTTGGCCATCTCGGTAAAGTCGAAGCGCGGCAGAATCGCTCGACGAAGCTGCTCTCGTCGGGCGTTTTTGTTGTCCTCGCCCTTGAGACTTGGGCTTCTAAGGATTTCCATCACGCGATCGGCGGTCACCTTGACCTGCTCCATGGGCGTGGCCGCCCAGAGCGGCGCCCCCCACGCCCCGAGCGCCGCCAGCGCGACCCACAACGATAGCCACACCGACCCGTTTCGCCTGATCCTCATTTTATTTCTCCTTTCCCGGTTATCCGGTACCGTCTCAAAACTTATCGCCGTTGGTTTAGTGATAGCGCCGCAGGTCCGCCCGCGCCCGGTGCCGGAGCGCCACCGTTGACAGCCGCGCGACCTCCGGCGTCGGGCGCCGAGGCAAGCTGGCGAGGTTAAGATTTTCAGGCTCTTCCATGTCCGGCATGCCGGTGGCGAATTCGTTGACCAGCGCGCCGACCACGGCCTCCAGGCTCTGGGTTTGCCGGAACAGAGCCCGCTGGCGTTTTGCGCTGGAGCCTTGGCGGATGATCTCCGCGAGAAAGCTAAGCTCTTCGTAACAGTTCAGTCTCTTGGCGATGGGAGCCAGGTGCTCCATCAGGTTCAAAATATCGTCGGAGATCTTTCGCCTTTTCCCCTCTTCGTTGACGATGATCATGCCGTCGAGGCCGTCGCGCGCGGCGACCCACAGGTTTTCCGGAGCGATCCAGTAGCGGCGCATCGAGATCGTTTCCGACCGCGCTTTGGTCCTGAGACCCTCGTCGATCCACACCACCAGGGTTTGAATCAACGCCACGATCGCCATGGTCTCGGAAAGCGTCGGGATGCCGTCGCAGACGCGAAACTCCAGCGTCCCGTAGGCGGGGCTGGGGCGGATGAACCAGTAGATGTCTTTGAGCGAGGCGATGGCCCCCGTGTGGAGGAGAGTGTCGCAGTATTTCTCGAACTCCTGCCAGTTGGGAAAATAGTAGGGGAGTCCGGAGATCGGAAACGACTCCATCACGCCCGCCCTGCACGAATGGAGGCCGGTGTCGACGCCTTCCCAATAGGGAGAGCTCGCCGACAACGCCAGCAGATGCGGCAGGTAGCGGATCGCGGCGTTGGAGATCGCGATCGCGTCGGCGCCGCTGCGCACTCCTACGTGGACGTGAAGGCCGTAGACGTTCAAACGCGCGGCGAGCCAGCGAAATTTCTGCAGCAGATATCGGTAGCGCGAGTTGGGAAAGATTTTTCGCTCCCTCCAGCATTGAAACGGATGAGTGCCGGAAACCGCCAGCTCGACGCCGATCTCCCGCGCCACCGCCTGGAGCTGCGCGATTCTTTTGGCGAGGTGGGCGCGGCACTCCTTCACGTCGGCGGAGATCTCCGTATCGATCTCCACCATCGACTGCGTGATTTCCGCCTTCACTCGTTCGAGGCCGCGGCGACGGCAAAGATCGAGCAGGGCGACCGATTCCGCGGCGAGATCCTTGGTTGCGGGATTTACCAGCTGGAGTTCCAGCTCTACGCCGAGAGTCGGTCTCGGCGATCCGATAAATTCAATCGACATGGCTCCTCCGATCTATTTTTTTGACGGCGGGCCGGCCGCCGCTCGCTGTCCTAAAACCAGAAAAGTGAGCCTTTGTTCTCAGAAGCGCCGACCGTAAAATAGCTCGGCTGCTGCCGCCGGTAGAGCGCGGCGAATTTGATGACTCGCCTGGCGTAGCCGCGCGGGACGCTCTGCGCGGCCTCCAGACGGTTTTGGACTCGGGTCGGCCCCCACCGATAGGCGCTCAGCGCCAACTTGAGATCGCCGAACCGTTGTTTGAGGTGCGCCAGATAGAACACGCCGAGCTTGACGTTGGTCACCGGATCGTCGAGACTTTCGATTCCTTTCCACTTTTCGAATCCGAGATCTTCGGCCAACGCGTCGGCGACAAACGGACGGATCTGCATTAAGCCGCGCGCGCCCGCGCTCGACACCGCTCGCCGGCGAAAGCTGCTCTCCACCCGGATGACCCCCAGGATCAACTCCGGGTCCAACGAGTGCCGCCGGCTCTCGGACGCGATCGTGACGGCGACCCTCCACGCCGTCCCGTCGCCCAGGTCGACGCCGTGCGATTTGAGCACCGAGTAGATGCGATGCGCCTGCGCTCTGTGGAGCGCCTGGACTTCCGCGTCTCCGGGAGAGTGCGCGGAGGTAAAAGAAAGCAGCAGGCACAGGCTTGAGATCCGGGCAAACTGCGCCGCCCGCAACCGTTGGCCCCATCCCTTGGGCCCTGCTTTTTTCCGTTGTCCGTCCATAAGCGCAACGCAACTCAGTTGTGGCAGTGCCACGTGTTGCTGCCTTCGTGATGGTGCCAGCGGTCGCATTCCGGCGGCCTGGACGGACCGTAGTGGTGTCCATATTCGCTCAGGTGGCAACCGGCTAGAGCGGTCGTCAGTAATGCAAGCAGAACCGCGAGTAGGGACCTCGTCATGGCAACCTTCCTTCTGCCGCTAGCGCAGGGCCAACTCTCCATTGAGCGCGTTTTCGGTCTGCAGGATGATCTCCGTCGCAGTCGCCTGGTCCTTGGAGAACATCCCTTCTCGCGCCACCACCTGCATGCGCGTGCTCCTCGCGCTCAAGGCCTCGAGCTGAACCTGTATCTGTACGTAGGCGGCTTCGCCGCGGATGGTTTCCCAACGGTCGTTTCGTTCGTCGCCCCGCACCTTGATGCCCATGCTGTCGAACGCCTTCATCGCCGCCGAGGCCACCTTCGGAAGGGGCTCGGTGAATGTGCGGTACGCGGCGCCGTCCGCGTAAGTCACCGCAGTCGCGGTTCGCACCGGCTGGCTGGCGGGCACGCAGCCCGTCATGACAGCCCCGAGGAGAAAGCTTCCCGTCGCGATCCGAGACAGTCCTTTGGCGACCACGATCTTTTTCATATTGCCTCCGTATGGAAATGATGCTTCGCGTAAGTTCCGCTTCGGTCAGGCAGCGCGGCCGCGCGCTACCGTACTCGCCCGCCGCGTGTCGACGAAGCCGCCTCCGCCGCCGCAATGGAGGAAACCTCGGTCTCGTTCAACTCTTTGGTTTTTTCGACGTCCGCCTCGCGCGCCGCGAGCACGCGGATCGGTCCCACCTGCTTGGTGTAGGTTTTGATCATCCAGACCTTTCCGGTGAAGCGGTTTATCTTGTAGGCCGTATCCACCGGCCCGTTGGGCGTCGTGATCGTGTAAAATCCGTCCGACGCCAGGAAGAGGACGAAGAACGCGACCACTCCAAGAACAATCCATCCGATTTTTTCCTTCATGGACTTTTTCCTCCGTTCAGGCTTTGTTCAGCGCCGGGTCTAGTACTCGCCCTGCTGCCGCCGCATGCGCTCGATCTCAGCCTGGTTTCTGCGGATCTGGCGATCCTGCTCATAGTTGCGGTTTTCCTGGCCTTGCATCTGGTCGCCGATCAGCGCGCCCGCGCCCGCGCCAAGCCCGCCGCCGATGAGGGCGCCCGCAGCCGGATGGCCCACGGCGCTGCCGACGATGGCGCCGGCGGCGGCCCCGCCCAGCGCCCCGATCCCCGCGCCTTTTTCCCGGGTCGTGAGCGGCCCGCCGGCGCAGCCCGCGACGATCAGGGCTGCAGCGGTCGCCAACGTGATGGTTTTGATGAATTTTGTTTTCATTTTCCTTTCCTCCTTTTTTGCCTGTTTCCCATAGTCAGTAATCGAACGACGCCGGTGACGCTTTGGTTTTCGGATCCTCGTTCCTATTTTGCGGCGGTTGCGCCGGGGCCCTTTTCTTCGGCTGCTGGCGCGGCCCGACCCGAATCCAACCGCGCTCCGGATCGGCGAACCACTGGCCGTTAATACCCTCCGGGCTCTTATCGCTCATATGCCACTCCGCTCCGTTGGTGCGCTGCCGATCGACGTTTTCTCTCGCGGCTACCGGGCCGTGACAGGCCACGACGACCAACACCCCTACATGCCACATGACCGTTAGCGCCGATTTACTCTTCACCTGTCTACTTCACCTCAGCTTTGCGATGTTCGGACCACTGCCAAGGGGGTATGGCAATGAGCGTGCCAGCGCAAAACTCGCCGTAGAGTCGGCAAGTTACGGCCCGTGCCCTGATTTTTGGCAGGTAAAAAGGTTAGGGAGATCGGGAAAAGTTACTTGGCGGGTTCGGGGCGATATAGCGAAAGCTTGGCGTTGAGCGTTTTCGGCGTGATGCCGAGAATTCGCGCGGCCTGGGTTTTATTGCCGCCGGTCGCCTCCAGCGCGCGCTCGATCGCCCGGCGCTCGGCGTCGGCGAGCGACATCGGCTCGGAACCGGGCGTCTCTTCTTCGGCGAGCGCGGTGAGACAAAATGTTTTGAAATCCTCGGCCGCCAGCGCGGGGCCGGGAGCGAGCACCGCCAGGCGCTCCATCGCGTTGCGCAGCTCGCGCACGTTGCCGGGCCAGACGTGCGCCTTCAGCGCCACGGTGAAGTCCGCCGCCCACGGCAGAACCGGCCGTTGATATTTTTCGGCGAACTGCTCCAAAAAATAGCGCGCCAGCAGCGTGACATCCTCGCCGCGCTCGCGCAGCGCCGGCAGCTCCAGATGAAAGACGCTCAACCGGTAGAAGAGGTCGGAGCGCAGCTTGCCGTCCTTGACCGCCTGCGCGGGCGGCCGGTTGGTCGCGGCGACCACGCGGACCGAAACCGTCACCGTCGCGGCGGCACCGACGCGGCGCACCTCTTTTTCCTCCAGGACGCGGAGAAATTTAGCCTGGACTTCCGGCGCCATCTCCGTGATCTCGTCGAGAAACAGGGTGCCGCCGTCGGCCTGCTCAAAACAGCCGAGCCGCCGCTCGAGCGCGCCGGTGAAAGCGCCCTTTTCATGGCCCAGGAGTTCGCTTTCCATGAGCGTGGGCGGGATCGCCGCGCAGTTGAGCGCCAGAAACGGCCCGTCGCGCCGCGGCGAGAGATCGTGCAGTGTGTGAGCGACGAGCTCTTTCCCCGTGCCGCTCTCGCCGCTCACTAAAACCGCCGCTTCGGTGGCCGCCACCTGCGTGAGATGCTGGTAGAGCCGGCGCATCGACGGCGACTTGCCGATCAGCCCGCCGTACGAGCCCAACGGCGACTCCAGCCGCTGGCGCAAGGCGTAGGTCTCTCGCGTCAGCTGTACCTGGCGGAGTCCTTTTTCAAGCGCCGCCTTTAGCCGCGTGGCTTCGAGCGGCTTGGTAAGGTAGTCGTAAGCGCCCAGCTTGATCGCCTGGACCGCGCTCTCGATCGTCGCCTGCCCAGTCAGCATAATGACCGCCGCCTGCTGGACGCGCTCGCCGAGAGCTTCCACCAGTTGGAGCCCGGTCATCTCCTTCATGATCAAGTCCACCACGATGGCGTCCGGCAGAGATTGCTCGCAGGCCTTAAGAGCGTCGGCGCCGTTGGCGGCGGCGAGGCTCTTGTAGCCCCATTTTTCGAGCAGCGCCGCCAGACCGTCGCGGCTTGCCCGGTCGTCGTCGACCACCAGCACGGTTGGACGCGGCTTGGTCAAAATTCACCTCCGCTCAGCGGCAGTGAAATACAAAAGGTGGCGCCGGAGCCGTTTGCGGAAGACGATTCATAGCGCAGTTGGCCGCCGTGGGCTTCGACGATCAACTGGCTCAAGGGGAGGCCGATGCCGGTGCCGCCCGGCTTACTGCTGCGGCCGAACTCGAAGACCGCGTCGCGCTCCGCGGGAGGAATCCCCGGTCCGGCGTCGCTGAAGCGGAGCGCGATCGCCGCGCCGCTTTTTTCGCCGCTCACGCGGATCGAACCGCCGTCCGGTTGAGCTTCGACCGCGTTTCTTAACAGGTTGTCGAACGCCTGGCGCAAGCGCCGCGCGTCCCCGTAAAGCGGCCAGGGGCCCGGAGGGAAATCGGTGGAGAGGGCGATCTGCTGCACCGTGCACTGGGCCCGCGCCGCCTCGATGCTGGCCGACAGCACCTCGGCAAGATCCAGCGGCTGGCGTTCCATCATGACCGGCATGCTGTAGTCGGCGAAGTCGCCCAGCAGTTGATCGACCTGACGCACACTCGTCTCGAGCGTCTCAAGCGCGCGCCGCTGCGTCTCCGCTCCGCTTGCGCCCGCAGATTCTTGATCGGTCTGGCGCAGCAATTCCAGGTGGACGGCCATCGCATTGAGCGGTGTCTTCACTTCGTGGACCAGAGTTCGCGCCGCCACCGCAACGCGCTGGAGCGGGGCGGCGCTGCCCGCGCTACCGCGCTGTTTCATGACCAAGCGGTCGATCAGGTCGAGGCTCACGCCGACTTCGTCGTCGCTTGCGTAGCGGGGCCGCTGCCGGTAGGTGCCGGCGTCGGCCTGGCGCAGCGCGTCGCTGATCAGCCGGAAACGGCGGGTGTAGAGGGCGGTAATAAAAAACGCGCTCAGCACGGCGACGCCGCCGGCGAGCAAAAACAAGAGGCCCAGTTGTCTCCATAACCCGGAGAGGAGATCGGTCCAATCGGAGGGATTGATCCATAGCCTGAGGCCGCCCGGACCCCGCACCCCCTTCGGCATCTGCAGCGGCACGAGCACGTCGTAGTAGGCGACGCCCTCCTCGCGATGCTCCTCGATCGTGGCGATGCCGCGGCTCAGATTGTCGCGCAGGCTGGCATCGGCCAGCACCTGACCCTCCTCGCTGGCCTGTGAGGCGTAGAGGACTTTTCCTTCTTCGTTGAGCACCCACATCGCCTGAATGCTGCCGCTTCTGCTGACGTAGGCGCGCATCAAGCCCCTCACCTCCGTGCGTGGCGGAGGGGCCGCCGGCGTTTTTGGCGGTGGATTAGCCTTCTTGGGCGGCGGATTGTCCGGGAAGAGCCGCCCCAGAAAATTCCAGAAAGAGCCGGAGGGGGCGGGCTTCGCGGTAGGCGCCTGCGGCTTTGGGGGAGGAACCGCCGGAGCTTGCTGCAAGCTCTCGGCGAGGGCAATCTCGACTTGACGCGCCATGAGCAGCGCCGTTTGCAGCGTCGCCTCGGCGGTCAGCCGCTGTGCCACGAGTAAGATCCCCGCGGCGAACAGGCTGAAGATTGCGACCACGGTCCCGATAAAGACCAGGACCTGTTTCTGGCGTAGGCTCATATAAGCGGTACGATATCAGATGGGTATCTCGCGTCAAAGCCGACAGTAGTGACTCACTTTGCCCGTTCATGGTTCGACGGGGCTCACCACGAACGAGCCGTGAGCACAGTAGCCGTTCGTCCTGAGTGAGTCGAAGGGCGAACGGCAATTTTCGCCGAGCAATGCCAAAATGAGTCACCACTAAGCCGACCCTTGCGGCCCCTGATTCTTTGATGCATAGTAAATTCGATGCTGCGCGATCTCTATAACCGTCCGGTGAGAGACTTGCGGATCTCGGTGACCGACCGGTGCAACTTTCGTTGCACCTACTGCATGCCGCACGACGAATACGAATGGATCGACAAACGTGAGATTCTAACCTTCGAGGAAATTGCTCGCCTCGCGCGGCTCTTTGTCGGGCTGGGAGTTGAAAAGATCCGGCTTACCGGCGGCGAGCCGCTGGTGCGGCGCAATATAGAGGCGCTGGTCGCCGAGCTGTCGGAATTGGAAGGGCTCAAAGATCTCTGCCTCACGACCAACGGCTCGCTCCTGGCCGAAAAAGCCGGAGCGCTCAAGGCGGCGGGACTGCGACGCATCAACCTGAGCCTCGACACGCTCGATCCCGATAAATTCCGCGCCATGACCAAGCGCGGCGAGCTTGACAAGGTTCTCGAAGGGCTGTTCGTGGTTAAGGCGTGCGGCTTAAGCCCGATCAAAATCAACGCGGTGGTTGAGCGCGGCGTCAACGACGACGATATCCTGAGCTTGGTCGAGTTCTCCAGAGAGCACGGCTTCGCGATGCGCTTCATCGAATACATGGATGTTGGCAACACCAACAACTGGACCTCGGAAAAGCTGGTTTCGAAAAAGGATATCTTCGACAGGATCAACGCGCGCTTCCCGCTTAGAGAAGTGGGTCGAGAGAACGGCAGCGCGCCGGCGGTGGACTACGAATTCATCGACGGCAAGGGCGAAGTCGGCATTGTCGCCTCCGTCACCGAGCCGTTCTGCGCGAGCTGCAACCGCGCCAGGCTCACCGCCGACGGCAAACTCGTCACCTGTCTCTTCTCCTCCGTGGGCCACGATTTGAAAGGTCCGTTGCGCCGCGGAGCGACGGACGCAGAGATTTTGGACTTCATCAGTTCCATCTGGACCAACCGGAAAGACCGCTATTCCGCCGAACGGCTGGAAGCCATGCGCTCTTCCAACTACGACCCAAAAAATCACAAAAAGATCGAGATGATTACGCTCGGCGGGTAGATCAGTAGCCCATCCGAAAAGTCGGCGGCTCGGGCTTGGGCATCAGGCCGCGCCGCTCCAGATCGGCGCGCTGCTCGCGCGTCAGATTTTCCACCTCCACGTAGCCCTGGCTTTCATATTTTTTTCGGCAATCGTCGACCAGCCCGGCCGCCGCTCCCGACATGATTCCGCTGCCGCTCGCGCCGCACTTTGCCGTGGCGCCGCTCTGCGGGTGGACCAGCGTGACGCTCTGCTGGCTCACGCAACCGAAAAGAGCCAGCAGTAACAGAGGCCACAGTTTTGCCATTTTTGCGTCCCCCCTCGTTTCTCATAGCCGACCGTAAGCTTGTTGGCAATGATTGACGGCTTGACAACTCTAGGATAACTTTCGGAGGCCGAAGGATCGATTCACGGAGGAACGCCATGCTGCTCAAAAACAAAATTGCGCTGGTGACCGGCTCGACCAACAATATCGGCCTGGAGATTGCGCGCGCGTTTGCGCGCGAGGGGGCGAAGGTCATCGTCCATTCGCGCCATGAAGAGGACGCGAAAGGAGTCGCCGAAGAGATCGGCGGCGACTATTTCGCCGCGGATGTCTCCAAGCCCGAAGAGCTGGAGCAACTATTCGACCACGTCCAGCAAAAGCATCGCCGGCTCGATATCCTAGTCAACACCGTCGCCCACTCGACCAAGAACGATATTCTGGAAACCTCGCTCGCGGAGTGGAATCGCATCATGGCGATCAATCTGACCGGCTATTTCATCTGCATTCAGCACGCGGCGAGAATCATGAAGGACAACGGCGGCGGCGTTATTATCAACATCTCCGCCGGCTCCGGTGAGCGGGGCAGCCCCGGCACGGCGGTCTATTCGATCTCCAAAGGCGCGATCAACGCGCTGACGCGCCAGGCGGCGGTCGATCTCGCGCCGCACAAGATCAGGGTGAATGCGGTCATCTCCGGCATCGTCGGCACGCCGCTCGGCAAACGGGAGATGGGTAGCAGGAAGTTGGAGTACGACAACATCCCGCTCAAACGGATCGGCCGGCCCGAAGAAGTGGCCGAGGCCGTGTTGTTCTTGGTTTCCGAGAAAGCGGGCTACATTACTAATGCAATTCTCCCCGTCGACGGCGGGCGGATGAATTCGATGGGCAGCGCCTCCAGGGGTTAATGGGAGCTTCTCGACGTGCCTCTACCCTCCCACTGGTCGCTCGAACTTTCCCGTGACGGACGGCTGCTCTTTTTCACCTGCGCCGTCCGCTCATTCGCTTACGGCTTCCTGTCCGTTATCCTCGGGCTTTACCTCGACGCCCTCGGCTTGGATAAACTAGCGATCGGCTGGATCTTTACCGCGGCGCTGGGAGGCGGCGCGGTCATGACGGTGATCCTTACGGCGGTCGCGGACAGCTTCGGTCGGAGAGCGCTCTTGATGATCGGAGCGGCGTTAATGGCGCTGGCCGGCCTCGCATTTGCCGCCACCGACAATTTCATCCTGCTGGCAGTCGCGGCGATGTTAGGCACCATCAGCCCGTCGGGCAAAGAGGTGGGGCCGTTTCTTTCGATCGAACAGGCGATTCTGCCCCAGACGACTCGCGATCGGAGCCGGACCGCCGCTTTCTCCGCCTATAATCTTGTCGGGTCGCTCGCCGGGGCGCTCGGCGCGCTGGCCGTCGGTTTGCCTTCGCTCGCTTCCGTGGCTGCCCTCGCCGGCTATCGCCTCCTGATCTGGGGTTATGTCGCTTGCGCCCTCCTGATGCTGGTCCTGTTTGCGTTTTTGTCTCCGGCTATCGAGGCGACAAAAAAATCCGCCGTCGATCTCCGCAGGATCGGCGTCCACCGCTCGCGCGGGATCGTAACCAAACTGTCCGCTCTTTTCGCGCTCGATGCTTTCGCCGGCGGCTTCATCGTCCAGAGTTTGGTCGCCTACTGGTTCTTTCTCCGTTACCAAACCGACACGAACGCCTTGGGCGGCATCTTCTTCGGCACCAACCTTCTCTCCGCTCTGTCGTTCCTCGCCGCCCCGGCAATCGCGCGCCGTTTTGGGCTGCTGAACACGATGGTCTTCACCCACCTGCCGTCGAATTTCCTGCTGCTCCTGGTGCCTTTCATGCCGAACCTGGAACTGGCGGTGGTCATGTTGCTTGCCCGCCACCTGCTGTCACAACTCGATGTCCCGACACGCCAGTCCTACACGATGGCGGTAGTCGATCCGAGCGAGCGCGCCGCCTCGGCCGGCATCATGTCGGTGGCGCGCAACGCCGGCGCGGCGATCGCGCCGTTATTTACGGCTGCGGTGCTGGCGGCGCCCGCTCTCGGCTTGCCGTTTCTGCTCGCCGGGGGGTTGAAGATTGTTTACGATGTCTGGATTTTTGCCGTCTTCCGCCACGTAAAACCACCGGAAGAGACCGGGTAGACGGCCCGTTTCATAGATTCGGCACCAATTCTAGCCGTCATTCCGGCCAAGCTGGCGGTAGCCGGCGCGAGCCGGAATCCAGGAAATTCAAAAAGATATGGATTCCCGCGTCCGCGGGAATGACGCTGGTGGTGCTGCGACTCTTTCGCTGGACTTCTTGTATCGAACACTAAACGGCCGGGGGGTTTTTCATGGCCTGCGGACGATCTAGTCGCTCGACTCATCCCCCGCCGAAAAGGAGCTTGGCGCCCGCGAGCAACAGGACGACGCCGAGTAGCCGGCGCAGAGCGAGCGGCGTGGCATGGTTAGCGCCCCAACGCGCGCCGATGAATCCGCCGATGACGGCGGCGGCGACCAGCGGCCAGAGCGACGGGTCGAAGGCTTCCCCACGCATCAGCCGGCCGGCGATGCCGGTTACGGAGTTGATCGCGATGAAAGGCGAAGTGATCCCGGCGGCCCCCTTTGCGTCCTTCCATCCCAGGAAAAGCAGCAGCGGGGACAAGTAAAGCCCGCCCCCCACTCCGGTCAGGCCTGCAAGGAGCCCCAGGCTCGTGCCCAGGACGGCGGCCGCGATCCAGAGGGCTTTTCCTTGCGGCCGCGCTGCGACATGCGGTCGAGGATCGGGAAGCAGCAGGCGCGCCGCCGCGGCCACCAGGGCGCATCCCAAGACAAGGCTGAAAAGGCGCGGCGATATCGGCAGCAGGCCGCCGACAAAAGCTGCGGGGGCGGAAAAGACGAGGAAAGCGAAGGTCAACGGCGCGTCGAAATGGCGCGCCTGCTGGAAGCGGAACCAACTGATGGACGAGACCAAAACATTCATCACCAGAACGGTCACGGCGATTTCAGGACGGACGCGGCCGGCCAGTGTAAGAATGGCCAGGTAGGCCGAGGCGCCGCCGTGTCCTACGGAAGCGTAGAGCGCGGCCGCGAGGGCTACGGCGATGGCGAGAAAAAAATCGTGCGTCATCTGATGCGGAACTTTCCGACTTATGCCATAAGGGGGAGGCGAATGCCAGGCGTAGCCGCCGTTCGTGGTTATGAAGACGAAAGTTATAGACGAAAAAGGGATCTCCGAGAGTGGAAATGGTACCGCACTCGAAGTGTTGAGAGCCTCTACCCGTTTGGGACTCACTTCCTTCGGCGGGCCGATCGCGCACCTTGGTTATTTCCACGACGAGTACGTGATCCGCAGGAAATGGCTCGATGAAAAGACTTACGCCGACCTCGTGGCGCTCTGTCAGTTTTTGCCGGGACCGGCCAGCAGCCAGGTAAGCATCGCGATCGGCATCGCCCGCGCCGGTCTTCCCGGAGCGCTTGCGGCCTGGCTTGGCTTTACGCTTCCGTCGGCCCTCGCGCTTGTCGCCTTTGCCTACGGCGTCAGCGCGCTCGGCGGCGCGGCCGGCGCGGGCTGGCTGCATGGACTAAAAATAGTTGCGGTTGCGGTGGTCGCGCAGGCGGTGTGGATGATGGCGCGCGCGCTTTGTCCCGACCGCGAACGCGCGACGCTTGCCATCCTTGCAACAATCGTCACGCTGGCATGGCCGAGCGCGCTTGGCCAGGTGCTGTCGATCCTGGCGGCAGGGCTGATCGGCTGGCGATTGTTTCCGGCAGCAAATGTCACTCCAGCCGCGTCCATGCGCTTTCCGATCGGCAGACCGCTGGGTGTGGCGGCGTGGATTATTTTCTTCGCGCTCCTCTTTGCGTTGCCGGTCCTGCGCCAACTCTTTCCCAGCCACGGGCTAGCGGTCTTCGACAGTTTTTTCCGCGTCGGCTCGCTGGTTTTCGGCGGGGGCCACGTGGTGTTGCCGCTGCTCCAGGCGGAAGTCGTCGGTCCGGGATGGCTGACAAACGAGCAATTCGTCGCGGGATATGGCGCAGCGCAGGCCGTGCCCGGACCGCTGTTTACTTTCTCCGCCTATCTTGGCGCGGTGATGAACGGTTGGAGTGGCGCGTTTCTGGCTCTGATTGCAATTTTCCTTCCGTCGTTTTTGCTGATCGTAGGCGCGCTGCCGTTTTGGGATCGGCTGCGCTCCAAGTCGAGTTTTCAGTCGGCGCTCAGCGGCATCAACGCGGGAGTGGTGGGCTTGCTGCTGGCGGCGCTTTACCAGCCGGTGTGGACCAGCGCAATCCACGCTCCGGCCGACTTCGGGCTTGGCCTTATTGCCTTCGGGCTTCTTGCCTTCTGGAAACTTCCTCCCTGGCTTGTCGTCGTGCTGACCGCTCTTGGGGGCGAGGCGCTGGCGCGCCTATGATCCTACGTTCAATGAATGGCTTGGCAGTAGGCATACAGCGCGTCGTAAACGGGCAGTTCGCGCTCGAGCAGGTCGTGGTCGTTTTGGTAAACGAGCCGGAAGCCTTCGGCAATCGCCTCAAGCCCGGGGGACTGCAACGTCAGATCCTTGGCGTCCGTATCGGCGCCTCTGACAATCAGCGCCAGTCGCTCAAGCGCGGGATCGGCGAGATTGTATTTTTTGATTATGGCGTCGAAGCTGCACTCGGGACCGTTGTGACCCAACTCAACGTCCGGCACATCGAACGGAATAGCGCTCTCACGCTTCGCCACTTCCATCACCTGCTCCGCCGGCACATAGAGAAACTCGGCCTGAGGATCGACGAACCGCTTGATCAACCAGGGACAGGCGACGCGGTCCACCTTCGGTCTAGCCCGGGTCACCCACTTCATATCTTTTGCTTCCTTTCGTGTGGATACTCACCCCAACCGCAGCAACGGCCAGAGAATCAATCCGACGAGTCCGGAGATGGTGACTATAATCGGTTCCGGGAGTTTGAAGCGCCATAAAACGCCCAGGCTGATCAGGCCAATGGCCGCTGTCGGCAGGTCTACGATCGCCCGCGCGCCTAACACAATCACCGCGCCCGTGATCGCGCCGGTGGCTGCCGCCGTGGCGCCGTCAACAAAAGCCTTGAGCTGAGGGTTATCCCGGTGGCGTTTGAACCAGGGCGCCGGGACGATGGTAAATAAATAGACCGGCAGGAAGATACCGATCGATGCCATGACGGCGCCGGCGAACCCGGCGACGAGAAATCCAATGAAGGCGACTGTTATGACGACGGGACCGGGGGTAATCATCGCCACCGCCACGGCGTCTAAGAACTGGTGCTCGCTCAGCCAGCCGAATTGCTGGACCACCCCCTGTTGCAAAAAGGGAATGATTGCCAGCCCGCTGCCGAATACAAAAGCGCCGGCCTTGGTAAAAAAGAGAAGAATCTGAACCAGCACATCCGCGGAATCGGTTGCCGTCCCGGCCTGGCGGAGCCAGGCCTCCAGCAGCCAGATACCCAAACCCAAGGCTGCGCCGCCCAGTCCCATGAGAAGACCCCGTTTCCAACCCGGCCACGCCCGAACGAGGAGAACCGCCAGCCCCGCGGTGATAAAAAACTCCGCCAGCTCGGCCTGGGCCCACACGGTTACCACGGTGAGCAGCGCGAAAATTCCCCAAAGTAGTGGGTCGCGTTTGTTGGTGCTGCGGGCGAGCTTGTAAGCGGCGATGGCGATGATGGCGATGACCGTTGCGCCGATCGCGTAGAAAAGCGCCTGCATCCACCACAACCCGCCGTAAGCGACGTAGGCCATCGAGATGGCGACCACCATAAGAAACGAGGGAATCACGAAAGCTAAACCGGCGAGCGTTGCGCCCAGGACGCCGCCCTCGAAATAGCCGATGGCGATGGCAACTTGTGCCGCGAGCGGTCCCGGCATGATCTGCGCGAGCGCGAGGGACAGCTTATACGTATCTTCGGTGATCCAACCTCGTTGCTCGACGAGGTCTCTGTGCATGAAGCCGACTAGCGCGACAGGCCCGCCGAAGCCGAATGTGCCGAGGTAGAGGAAATAGCGGACAAGCTCCCAGAGAGTCATGGGCGTTCTCTTATCACATTCCTGCTGGACAAAACCAATTCGCGGTGGAAAAATAGCCGGCAGAGCGATATATAAGGCATGATTCAATGTAAAACCCGCCTCTTGAGGCGGGCACAAAGCCGATGGGGTTTCCAAAGGGGAGAAGCGGCAGCTCTCCCCTTTGGTCGAACACGGGGATTCGAACCCCGTGTTCGATATAACTTGATTCATTCGAGGATGAGATGCTCAAAGTCATACCTGTCGAAGAAGCCGTAGGGCTGCCGCTCGCCCACGACATCACGGAGATCGTGCCGGGCAAATACAAAGGGCCGGCTTTTCGCCGCGGCCATGTGGTCCGGCCGGAAGATGTATCGAAGCTCCTCGATGTCGGCAAGGCGCACGTTTATGTCATGGAGCTGGAGAAAGACGAACTCCACGAAGAGGACGCGGCGAAAAGGCTGGCGCGCGCCGTCGCCGGGCAGCATCTCAGCCTGACCGATCCGGTGGAAGGGAAAGTGAATCTCGTCGCGGAAGTCTCCGGTCTCTTGAAAGTCGATGCCGAGCTGCTCTACCGCTTCAACGATCTCGGGGATCTCATGCTGGCGACGCTGCCGACCAACCGGTATGTGAAAAAAGGCGACGTGGTGGCCGGAACGCGGACCATCCCGGTGTTCGTCAACGAAGATTTGGTCAAGAAGGCGGAGGCGATCTGCAAAGAGAAGCCGATCGTGACGATCGTTCCCGTCCCTCCGAGGCGGGTCCATTTGATCGTCACCGGCAGCGAAGTCTATACGGGAAGAATTAAAGACGGCTTTGAGCCGGTGGTGCGGCGCAAGCTCGCCGAGATGGGAACGGACTTGAAAAGCGTCCAGCTTGCCCCGGACGATCCGGATAAAATCGCGGCACTCATCAAAGACGCACGGCAGGCCGGCGCGGAGATTATTCTAGTCAGCGGCGGCATGTCGGTCGATCCCGACGACAAATCCCCCGAAGGCATCCGCCGCAGCGGGGCGCAGGTCGAATGCCACGGTTTTCCGGTATTGCCGGGGTCGATGTTCGTCATGGGCTACCTGAAAGAGACGCCGATTCTGGGTTTATCGGGCTGCGTGCTGCACGATCCCGTCACGGCTTTCGATCTGCTTCTGCCCCGGCTGCTGGCGGGAGAGAGAGTATCACGTTCCGACATCATCGCGCTGGGGCATGGTGGGCTTCAGCGGAGACACGAGCACTGATCGAAATTGAGGATGGAGGATAGAGGATCGAGGATTGACGGTGTCGATTTCGAATAGCGGAGGGACTACAAGATGCTGGTGCTCAAGAGTGCGAAGGAGAGATGGGACCCACGCTGGGCGGCGCTTCTGGTTGTCGATGTGCAAAACGATTTCGCCAGCCCCAAAGGCAGCGCGGCTGAGCGCGGCGACGACGTGAGCTCGTCGGTAGCCATGGTGCCGAGACTCGTTCGGCTCATCGATGAGGCGCGGCGCGTCGGACTGACGGTCGTCTATGTCAAAACCACGCACAGCGAGTGGACCGATACGCCGAGCTGGCTCTATCGCGCCTCCCAGCAGAAAGCCTTAAACACCTGCCGCGAAGGAACCTGGGGCGCCGAGTTTTACGACGGCATCGCGCCGCTGCCGAGCGAGAGAGTCGTCATCAAGCACCGCTACAGCGCGTTCATCAATACGGATCTGAACACCGTGCTCAAAGCCAGGGGCATCGAGAGCGTTTTAGTGACCGGCATCGCCACCAACGTCTGCGTCGAGACCACGGCCAGAGACGCCTACATGTACGATTACTACGTCACGATGGTGAGCGATTGCGCCGCGGCCTACGAGCCCAAGCTGCACGAGAGCACGCTGGAAAACATGCGCCGCCACTTCGGCCTGGTGGCGACCTCCGAAGAGATCATCCGGACCTGGCAGGGGTTGGGACAAAAGAAAGCGGCGGGGCTTTAGCTTAACTACGGATTAACGCCCAAATCGCGTACATGAGCGATCTCCCTCTGCTTGCTGGGACGAACCTGGCCGGCTGTCAGAGTCACGATAGCGACGGTTTCGCCGTCAAGTGTTGTGAACTCGACTTCGTAACCCCTGCCGCCCTTGTGAATAAGTACGATCGTGCCAATATCGCCCCGCGCCAGTCCGTGTTCTGGCAGGTCACAGGTGAGAATAACGTCTGCGGGTTCCTCAATCATGACCGCCTCCTTTTCAGAGGATGGGCAGTAATAAACCTTGGCGAGTCGCCTTCATCGTCGATAAACCATGCACTGCGGACATTTAACCACGGTATGAGTCCTGTGAGCGTAACCTAGTTTCCTGAGCTTTTTGTCATGTACTCTTCCATTCGTTTTCCGACGCCGATGAGAGTGAGTCCCACGACCTCCCGCGCTTTCTCGTCATATCGAATAACGACGCCTTCACCTACATCTACTCCTAGTGCCGCCCTCGGTTTCCCAAAGCTCAGGTAGAGCGTGTCCGCCTCCCCGTCGTATTCCCAATCCAATGGCACATCCTTCTTCGCGAAAAGTTTCACCGCTTCCATATGAGTTTTCTCCATGACGCCGGTCTGCCGGTTAGGTACGCAGTCAACACAAAACCATCCTCTTCGCTTAGCTCCCGATACACCGTGGCGCAATATTTTTTAGTCATCGGATGGGAACCCCTTTAACCGACTTGACGATCTTCATTGTAGCGGTGCCTTCCTAGGCATGCCTGTCTCGCAGCGTCGTCATCGTGGCACGGCCGGCGGCATGGCATCTAAAAGCCGCTTCTCCTCAGACCCCCTAGGATACAACGCCGAGGGGGTATTCGCCAAGGGAATAGACAAGCCGGTCGATCTCGGCTTCCACAGCGAAAACATCCGCGCCCTCGGCGCCTCCGTGGTGAGATTATCCTGGTTCCACCGGCGCTGCAACGAACCGGTTTTCACATTTCCGGGACTGTGGAAACGTGGAAGTGTCGGGGTATTGGCTCGTTTCGAGGTTTTGGGAATTCTCAAAAGGCTAATAGGGGCGCAAAGTCCTTAGGCCAGGAATAGCGCCAAAGTGCTTTGTATTCAGCGTGTGAACTTGGCAGTCCAAACGGCGGGCGGCCGCCGCAACAAAACAATCAAGGAACTCAACGCCTCGGGAAAGATGATAGGAGCGATACCACTCTAACGCCTGGATAGAATCGCCGCTCTCAATCTGGACGATCTCTACGGTTTTAAGACTTCTCAGCGTGGCCCGCTGTTCACGCAGGTTGCGGCAACCAGCGAGTAGTTCAAATACAGAGATGACCGAGCAGGTCATCGTCGACCGGGTCTCGGCGCGCCGCCAGAAATCGAGCGCCCGAGAGCCCTTTCTCGCAATGTCTATGAGGATGTCAGTATCGACGAAGGTTCTAGCTTCTGTCGCCACGGCTTTCCAGCCTCTGCCTCAACGTCCGCCCATAGGACCGCCCGTTGCCGATGTCCGTCCGCCCTTCCCACATTCCGCAGAATGGGGTTTTGAGAAGGCTCGCGTGTCCTTTGCGTTTTGATCTTAGCCCCTCCTTGTCATGGACAGCAGGTCCAGCCAGCGCCCCTACGACAGCCCGAACGATCCGCAGGCGGGTCTTTGGGACGGACTTCAGAGTTTCAACAATTTCATCTATAAAAGTATCTTCACGCCGTTGCTTTGCAGGCCTCATAAATCTGTCTCCCTCCCTACTTGGAGTTTAGAATACCACATCCATCGTATCCCGGACAGCAAAACCAAAAATAGGTCTGGACAGCGGTCGTCATAGTAGACCGTTCACTCTTCAAGCTCCGCCCCATCGACAACGTCCCGGTTGGTTGTTCGCTCGTGCAGGCTCTCTTCGATAATGGCGATTTCTTCACGGGTCAGGCCGTAGAGGGCATAGACGTGGCGGTCGATCTCGGCCTCCCGGGCGGGAACATGAGCGCCCTCAGCGCCTCCGTGGTGAGATCATCCTGGTTCCGCCGGCGCTGCAACGAATTGACTCTCACACGTCCGGAATCCCGGAAACGTCGCAGTGTCTGGGTTTTGGCTTATCTTGAGGTCTGAGAATTCTCAAAAGGTGAAAGTGTCAGGAGATAAACGCCTTGCCGCACGCATCCGGGATTTCAGCGGCGCGTTCAGCACGATAAGTCCATAGTCAGGCCCGACCCCGCTTTTGAAAAGCAAATAACCAAAGGCTGACACCCGCTAAAGGCTGACACCCGCTATGAGTTCATTGAAATTAAACTCCTTTATGGTTGCAATCTCGTTGCTTGGCTCCCGGATACCAACGCGCGGCTCGCGTGGCTGGGTGAACATGAACTTTTCCAGGTGAGTTTTAACGGCCGCTTAGCCATGGTGGGAGATTGTCAAGAGAGCAAGACCCCACAACCCCCACAACCTGACCCCACAACCTGACCCCGCAACTGACCCCGCAACCGACACATGAGACTCTGGACCCCTTTTCTCCTCTGACAAGTTGACAAGGCGTCCGAACAAAGGCACAATCCAACGACAACGGAATATCATAGTAAACATGGACAATGGTCAGTGCAGGCTATGCTTGACCGACTTCATGAACCCGGGTTCACCAGGCAAGCTGATTGCAGGCTCCGCCACAAAACGTCAACAAGATCTTACCCAAATTTCGACCGCCTTGAAGACGGCCCAGATTCGGTGTGATTTCAGTTCGGTCAGAGCACTACGAGGACATCCCGAACAGGTAACCATACTCATAATGCCGCCGAGTTGAGAATGGCTGGATCCAACGGAGAAGACCAACGGACGCTTTGGAGCTCAAGGTTAGGGCTGCTGCCAGTTCCGCTGTTAGCTGACGGCGAAGATGAGGATCGTCGCTATGTCATGCTCAACGGATCTCACGGGAATTTTGTTCTTGATCTCCGAGGCCGACGTCCAGACATGGAAACCCGAAGTGTGGCGTGGTCCGCAAACGTCGGTCACCACGTTGCGCTCTTGAACGATCAGGTTGAGGTCCAGCGCTGGGATGCACCTGCTGGTACGATCGAACGGTACTCTCGTGGAAGCATCGTAGAAAACCTGGAGAAGTTTCACCTATATCTTGAAAAGAACGCTCCTCGATCGGATCTTTCCGTCATTGCGCACGGAATACGAATTTTTCGTAGCCTGAGAGCTTCGCTCGGGCCGGAATTAGATGGTCCGGATGCTCTTCAAGCGTTCCTTGTGCTGCTTGCCTCGGCCACAGAGGGAGTAGCCAGAGAAACGCTTGATCTGATGCGCTGGCAGCTCACTCCGGCGAGCCTCGACGTCGCGGAGCGCGTCCCTAAGGAAACCTGGCACACTCATCAGCAAGAACTGCTGACGGGCCGCCGCGTTGACAGTCTACAGCCGAACCTCAACGTCCTACTCCGACACGCGGCCGGTGTATTGTTTCAAGAAGCGCACTACGAGGCCGTGTTCGTGCCTCAGCAGCAGCTCCGCCTCGGCCTTGTCACCCCGGAGCCTGTGGCAATCGGAAAGACAAAGACCGGTGTGGGACTACACTTCACTCCGGCGCCCCTAGCTAGGACGCTAGTGGAGGAGTGTCTGGCGATGCAGCAGATATCGCAAGACGAGATCACTGTATTCGATCCAGCGTGTGGCTCGGGAGAGTTTCTTCGCGAAACAAGACGTCAACTGAAACTTAACGGATATGCCGGCAAGCTCCGACTGGTGGGCTGGGACATTTCCGCCGCCGCATGCTCGATGGCCCGTTTCATATTAGCCTGGGACATTAAAGAGGACACTGAGAAGGTAACGTTTGAAATTCGCCAGGTTGACGCATTGGCCCCTGAACAGGACTGGCCAAGAGATGTCGATATTCTCGTGATGAACCCGCCCTTCGCTTCCTGGCAGGGGATGACACCGACTCTCCGTGATAGGGTTGCTAAAGTGTTAGGGCCTCTGGGCAAGCAGCGCCCCGATCTTGCTACCGCCTTTCTATGGCGGGCGGCTTCCACGCTTCACGACGGCGCCGTGATAGGTAGCATCCTTCCAGCCTCATTTCTCAACAGCAGTTCTTCCGCAGGAGTGCGCGAGCACCTGAGCCAAGCCGTTTCTACTACGCTAGTCGCCCGGTTAGGCAGCCACATGCTGTTTCCGGGTGCGCTTGTGGACGCTGCGTTTTACGTTGGCCGCCGCAATGGTGGTATATCATCTTCGGCTCCTGTGGCTCTGTGGGCCGATTATCGGTCAACGTCAACCTCTGGTGCCCTACGAGCCCTCAGGAAGCTTCGATCATTAGGCGGGCGCATCGTCAATCCAGTCGTTGGGGAGGGATACAGTATTTACGCAGCCCGTGAACTTGGAGTAGGCCAAGGGAACTGGTCTCCACGGCCGTACGATGCATGGAGCCTGCAACAGCAGCTGCTTAGGAATGGCGTACCAACAGTCGGCGATCTCTTTGCCGTACGGCAGGGAACCCTAACAGGCAAAAACGAGGCTTTCCTGCTCAGCAGGGAAGAACGTGATTCTCTGCCGCGACCAGAGCGGGCGTTTTTTAGACCCGCAGTTTTAAACGCCTCCGTTAGTGAAGGACGAATTGCGGATTCGTTTTATGTGTTCTTTCCATATGGCAAGTACACTATCGACTCGGCGGCTAAACTGCGCGCAGTCGTTCCAGACTTCTACGAGAAATTTCTGAAGCCCCATGAAATCTCTTTAAAGAGACGTGCGGGCATATCGCAGGATCGCTGGTGGGAGCTCACGAGACATAGAACCTGGCAAGTGCAAAGCAGCCCAAAGCTCTTGTCAACCTACTTTGGCGACCGAGGATCTTTTGCCTGGGATACAAGTGGTCACTTTGTAGTTGTTCAAGGGTACGGCTGGCTGCCAAAGTCGGGAAAGCGAGCATCTGGACTCACTGAGTCAATAGCCCTCAGCTATTTGGGAGTGCTCAACAGTGGGATTTTTTCGAAACTCCTCGCTGCCGTGTCAAACAATGTAGCTGGAGGGCAGTGGAATCTCTCGCCGCGCTTTGTCAACGGGGTTCCACTTCCAGATCTGTTCTCGCCTGAAGTGAACCCGGATCTCTTGACTACCTTATGCGACGCGGGTCGCAAGATTAAAGAACAGGGCTTGAATGCCCTCACTGGCGTGGAACAGGAGAAGCTGCACGAAGCCGTCAAGCGTGCGTACGGCCTTAGCGGCCCTGAGTAACAAATGCCGCCTCCAACGCAGCAGGCACAATCCTACGGCATTCCCCTCCGTTCCCATAAAGAAATTACTGTTCCGTGCATCCGACTGCTTCGTCGGTTGTTGTCCGATCACGATCTCGGATTTACCGGTACCCCAGTCGTTGATGGGGAGGGAGAGATCTACCTAACCAGCAACTCCGCTACGCAGGGGTACGCGGACCGATCTTACCCGGTAATCCGGCAGCTGCCGAAAGAGGCTCTTACCTACTGGCTCGCCCTGGCACTTACGTTCACGCG
>JBGPGE010000026.1:0-44153 GCA_041483675.1 Binatia bacterium | reverse complement strand
GCAGCCCTGTCGTTGGGGATTGGCAGCTCGGAAATCCTCAAGGAATGGGCGCAGTCCCGATCGTGACTACGGCCATTCCATGCAGGTTAGACAGCTCAGAGGTGGGGTGCTAAACTCTAGCAGTGGTGGATGTGGTAAGTGAAAGTCAGAGATGTTCTCAATTTGCTCGAAAGCGATGGATGGTACTTGGTTCGTACGAAAGGCAGTCACCGTCAATACAAGCACCCGACAAAAAGCGGTCTGGTGACGTTACCTGGGAAACTCGGAGACGATCTCGCTCCCGGAACACTGAACAGCATTTTCAAACAAGCTCGCCTGAAAAAGGAGTAGCGCAATGCAGTATTTGATTGTTATTGAAAAAACAAAAACCGGGTATTCGGCTTATTCTCCCGACCTCGATGGTTGTGTAGCCACGGGCACCACAAAACAGGAGGTTGAACAGAATATTCGCGAGGCAATCGAATTCCATCTTGAAGGCCTGCGTCACGAGGGCTACCGCGTTCCCCCACCTAGCTCCTATTCCACCTACATTGACGTGCCTGTCTAACCAGCGGTTTAAGACTGATGTCGAAAACGCTCGCCGGAACAGATCGCTTTCTTCGTCACCGCTTAGTCGCATAGCTCTAAACATACACTGAGAACCGCAAGTCTTGCTCCTCCGCCACCCCGACGTTTTCGTTTCAATTGAAGATCGTAATCCGGCTGAGATCGAACGGACTTTTTCCTTAATTTAGTTCTTTTCCTTCATCCGCTAACTGAGAACGTCTTCCCCGCCCTCGTATGTGCATTTCAAGCGTTCTCATAAGTGCATCGGGAAAGGTTGGAATTTTTCACTTCTGCGAAGATTTTTCTCTCGGTCAATTCTAGACCTGTTTAAACCCAGTCACTTACGGGTGCGAGAACAAAACAGCTCGTCTTGGCGGCACACTTGCTTGTTTTCGCATTGCATTGCTTCAACCTAGGCTTCGCGCCTAACCTAAAGGGGGCCGTCACCGTTAAAACACGTTGACAGGAGAAAAACACGATGGCCCTAGTTGATAAAAACATTCGGTATCAATGGAGGAATTTGCACGTGCGTCTGTGTTCTGTGCGCAGTCTGTCAGCTTTGCTCATTGGGCGGCGAGGCGCCAATCCACTCGCATGACTATTCGAAGGAGCACTCGGCGGGAAAGTGTCCCGGAAACCGAACGGATATCCAGCAATGGGGCCAGGTGCTCCAATCGCAGGACTATCCTGCACGGATGAATGCACGAACCTAATTTCGTTGTTTTCATATTTATCTCTCATCGGAATGATCGAGCCGGAGGAGATCATGAGCAGGAGAATCGCACTTATCGGCCTTCTGATCTGGTTCGGATCACCTGCGGTTTGGAGCCAGGATGGCGCCGACCTCTATTCAAAGCACTGCGCGCAATGCCATGAATCCACAAGCGGAGAAGTTCTGGCGCCCAGTCGCGCTGCGATGGTGAAACTGTCCCCGGAGGAGATCCTCCGGTCTATGGAAAGCGGAACGATGGTTTCCTTCGGAGGGGCGCGCACAGCCGCTGAGAGAAAGGCCATCGCGGAGTACGTCGCCGGGAGACGTTTCAGTGAGAAAAGCACTGCGAAGCCTGATCTCGAACGGACGGCCTGCGGGAGTTCTGTCGGGGGGTTCGAGATCCCATTGAACGGGCCGCAATGGAACGGTTGGGGCGTGGACCTCGCGAACAGTCGCTTCCAGGCAGCAAAAGCGGCGGGGCTGACCGTAGCGCAGGTGCCCAACCTGAAATTGAAGTGGGCCTTTGGATTCCCTGGCGCCTACCAAGCCTATGCCCAGCCAGCGGTCGTTGGCGGTCGCGTGTTCGTGGGGAGCGCCACGCGCAAAGTCTATTCCCTCGATGCCAAGACCGGCTGCACCTATTGGACATTCGAGCCGGAGGCCGCCGTTCGAACGGCAATCAGCATTGGACCACTGTCCGAGCCTGGTAAATATGCGGCCTATTTCGGCGACATGCGCGGCACGGTCTACGCGGTGGACGCCGCCACCGGCGCACTGATCTGGAAGACGAAGGTAGAGTCTCACCCCGCCACACGCATCACCGGCGCGCCCGCGCTTCACGCCGGCAGGCTCTATGTTCCCGTCTCCTCGTGGGAGGAAGGGATGGGATCCGCGCGCACCTACCAGTGCTGCACCTTCCGGGGCAGCATGGTGGCCCTGGATGCCCTGACAGGCAAGCAGATCTGGAAGACATACACGATTTTGGAGGAACCCAAGCCGACGACGAAGAACGCAGTCGGGGCACAGCGCTGGGGGCCGTCGGGCGCAGCCATCTGGTCCGCTCCGACCCTGGATCCCGGACGGAATATGCTCTATGTGGCTACAGGTAACAACTACTCGAATCCGCCCACACCCACCAGTGACGCCATCCTCGCCCTGGACATGAAGACCGGTGCGATTCTCTGGAGCCAGCAGGCCACACCGAACGATACGTATATCGTGGCCTGCCGCAGTCCGGACAAGACCAACTGCCCGGAAAATTCGGGGCCGGACGTCGATTTCGGCCAATCGCCCATCCTCGTGACACTGCCCGGAGGTGGCCGCGCGCTGGTCGTGGGGCAGAAGTCGGGAGTGATGCACGCCTTGGATCCGGACCAGAAGGGGAAGATCCTCTGGCAGACGCGAGTCGGGAAAGGGGGGGTGCTGGGCGGAATAATGTGGGGATCCGCGGCCGATGGCAAAGATGTGTACGTTGCCAATTCGGATGTGCGGTTCCTCGCGCGGACTAGCACCGGACTGACTTTGAATCCCAAGGTCGGCGGCGGCCTGTTTGCGCTCGATCTTGTGACGGGCAAGATACGGTTTAGCGTTCCCCCTATGGATTGCAGCGATCGGAAACAGTGCAGCCCCGCACTTGCGGCGGCCGTAACCGCGATCCCCGGAGTGGTGTTCTCCGGCGGGGTCAGCGGATTCTTGCGCGCCTACGCGACCAAAGACGGCAGCGTCCTGTGGGAGTACGACACCGCGCGGGAGTACGAGACAGTGAACGGTGTGAAAGCGAACGGCGGTTCCATGGAAGGACCGGGTCCTACGGTCGTGGACGGAATGGTATACGTAAACTCGGGCTACGGATCGCGGGGCAGCCTGGCGGGCAATGTCCTACTGGCCTTCTCGGTCGATGGAAAGTGACCGGGCGGGGAGTTCACGCGCCGAGGGACGTTTCCCGGACCGATGGCTCTTTGAGGAGGGGAAAACAGTGCAAAGAGGCACCCAGGAGAAATGACCGTGAAGCGTAAGACGACATCCCCAAGGGGCGTCATGCTCCTTATTTTTTTGTTTGCTGCGATCCTGCTCGCCGGCCCAGGTGAAGCCGGGGCAGCACAGACGGCCGAGATCGAGTCTCGTTATGTGAACATCTGGAGCGATTATACGCGACTTTCGGCGGATCTCGTCTATCCGAAGGGGGCAAGGGCCGGCGATAATCTTCCGGCCATTATCCTCTGCCAGGGCTGGGGAGGAGTGCGGGCGAACCTCAGGCGTGACTATGCGCCGGTCTTTGCCCGAGCAGGATATGCGGTGCTCACGTTCGACTATCGAGGTTGGGGAGACAGCGACAGCCGTCTAATCATCGCGGGCCCCGCGCCGAAACCAGATGAAACCGGCGAGGTGACGGTGCGCGCCCGGACAGTGCGGGAAATAGTCGATCCGCGCGACCAGACCGAGGACATCGTAAGCGCCGTCAATTTTATCAGTGGGGAACCGATGGTCGACCCCGACCGGATAGGGCTTTGGGGATCGAGTCTCGGCGGCGGGAATGTGGTCTACGTGTCGGCCCAGGACGGCCGCGTGAAGTCCATTGTCATCCAGGTGGCCTCGCTACATCACCGATGGATATCGAACGAAAAAGTGAAGCGGCAGGCCATTGCGCGTGCGCGCAGTGCGATGGACCAGCTTCCGCCGGATACCGATAGATTGAAGGGGCTCAAAGGTATCCCTAATTATGTAAGGATGGCCGCCTCCCATCCAATCGATTTTGCCGATCGTTTGAAAATCCCGGTCCTCATCATCGATGCTGAAAATGAAGAGTTGTTTAAACCGAACGAAAATGGCAAGGCTCTCTATGGGCTTCTGAAGAACCGGGTCCCTGTCCGATACGAGGTGCTCCCTGGAACCCACTATGAGATCTACACAAAGAGTCGTGAACCAGCCACAAGAATGGCGATCGAATGGTTTGATCAATACTTGAAGAAACAGTAGAGGCGTGCGCCCCTTTTGTCTAAAACTGATTGCCCGTTCGAATCAACCTTGTTGTGGTTGGAGGTCACCGAAGAAAATATCCCCGGCCAAGTAGGCAACTAAGGCAAGTCGGGCGCCAACTTTTGTTGACAGCGGGTTCGGAGGTACTGATGTTGTGTTGAGAACCCGGGACTCTGCGGACCTCCATTGGTAAAAGTTCAGATGGCTGATCCTACTGAAGAACTGCGAGAAAAGATCATGCTTTCATGCCGGATCTTGGCGATGGAGGGCATGGTAGACAGAATTATCGGTCACGTCAGCGCGCGGATCGCTAATTCGGACGAAATGTGGATTCGGTGCCGGAGCTCGCAAGAGGATGGCGTACGCTATACAATAGTTGATGCGATACAAAGGGTAGACTTTGACGGCAAGGGGGCACACAAGGGCGAACAATACCAAGTGCCGAACGAACTACCCATTCATGGTGAGATCTATAAAAAGCGGCCTGGGGTGGGGTGTGTCATCCACGCTCATCCCACCGAAGCGCTAATTTGCGGCATCGCCGAATTGGAGTTCCGCCCCATCTTTGGCGCCTTCAATATACCAGCGATGCGGATGGCCCTAGAGGGCATCCCGGTGTTTCCGCAGTCTTATCTTGTGACTCGGGCTGAACTCGCCGCTCCCATGATAGAAATCATGAGTGAGAAATCGATCTGCCTAATGAAGGGTCACGGGATTACTGTTACGGGCAAGACGGTGGAAGAAGCCACCGTGCGCGCATTGAACTTCAACGTGTTGGCTAAGGCCACTTTGCATGTCGCTCAAACCGGACGGCGGGCGCCGGACATCTCGTCCGGAGATATCGAACAACTCCCCGATCTCGGATCTACGTTTAATGATACCTGGATATGGCGTTACTATGTGAGGAAGCTCAGAGAAGAGGATCTCCGTCTAAGCAATCGCGCAAATATGTGATTGCATCCCGTAGCGAGCGCTGCGGGGAATGAGAACCCTTCTGCGCAGCCATATCCATCCGATAGCAGCCATCTACCATCCGCCGCCGCCGCCGCCGCCGGAAGAACCGCCGCCTCCGCCACCGCCGCTTGAGCCCCCAGAGCTTGAGCTGCTGACGCCGGAGGCGACGTCGCCTATCGCCGCCGCCCACGAGCCGGTCGCTCCGGCGCCGCCGAATTTGCCGCCTCCGCCGGTCCATCCGCCGGTCGAGCCGCCCGAGGCGCCAAGCGGGGGATCGGAAACTCCAGTGTTTGTGGAGCCGCCGTACGCTCGAAACCAGCGATCGACCTGCGGCCCGACCCCAAAGGCGATCAGGTAGGGTAGCCATTCATCTTTGAGCTGTGGCTTTGACAGTTTCAATTGCTCAATGAAATACCGGCGCGCGGCAGCCAGGCGCTTTTTCAGCGCGATTCTCTCCTTGCCGTCCTTACACATGGCGTTGCTTAAAACATTCAAATAGGCGCCGAGAACGAAGAACGCTCCGCCCGCCAGGAGCGGCAGGCTCAACGCAAATGGATTCCCGGCAATAATAAAAATGACGGCCGTTAGGTAAGGCAACAGCAGCGCCAGATATTTTAGCGAGCGCAGCCGCACCAATCCCACATCCTTGCGCGAGAGCGCCGCCCGGTAGGCCGCCGCCGCGTAAAAAAAGATCAAGAGGCCGGCGCTGACCAGCGCGATCATGGCCTCCTCGTGCCTGAGCAGAGCTGCAAGGGCGAGAAGGACAACGCCCAATCCCAGCACCACGACCGCCAACGCTCTCGACGGCGGCGAGGGCTGCGGCTTAGCCCGGACGAGCCCCTTGACCAACGTGGCGAGGGCGCCTTTGATCCTCGACGCAGGATCGAACCCGTGACTGCTGTATTTTTTTCGGATCGTCTCGGTATCGGTGCTGTCCCGGCCGAGGAACAACGCGTCGATCAGGCTTCTCTCATAGCTATTCAAATTCCCGCGGTCCGTCAGAAGCTGCATATGCAGCACGTCCTTGCGGAACCACCGGCTCTCATTGTTTTTGATCTCGGTCAGGAGCTTGCCCTCCGCGACCAGACGCGCCAGCACAGCGGCCACTTCCGGGGCGGCAGTCGTATCGTCCCAGGCCGCGCCGGCGACCTCGGGCGCCATTTTGAACACGTTCTCCTGTAGCCACGGCTCATCGATCGCTGAGGGCGGGCGCAGCGGGTCGAATCGTCCGAGCGATTTTTCCCGCCGGTAAAAAGCGCCGTAGGCGATCACCAGGGCCGCCACGAGAAATACGATGAGACTGTAGCGCGTCGCGGCCGCCGGTCCCTGGCGAACGCCGGCAGGCCGGCCCGGCCCCTGATATTCCAGTGGGACGGCGAGAACGAAGCCCTGGCCGGGGAAGACAGACTTAAGCTTCAGCAGTCTCGGCACGGGCCGCTGCGGCCGCCACGCCGGATCGAACTCCAGATCGAGCGAGAAGGCCAGAATGGGGCCGGGCCGATCGGGGAAGGCGAAGTCATGGTCGAGAAGAAAGAGGTTTCCCTCAGGCGTCAGTATATTGGAAAGAGTGTATTCGAGAATGTAAACGATTTCGGTCCGGTTGAACGGCGGATCGCCGGGGTTTCGGCTGCGCCAGCGAAGCGTCGTCGAGTCATGCCATGCAAAATTATCCACACGGGCGACGTCCCCCTCGGTGAGCGCGCGCTCCATGTTGGAAACAGGATCGAGCCGCGCCACGCGCTTCAATCTGAGATCCTGTCCGAATCCCAGTCGAAACCGCCGCTCCCCGCCGTTCCAATCGCCGGTAAAAACCATCGCGTGTCGTTCGATGACATGGAGCCGGCCGTCGCTGTCGAGTCTCGCGGCGACGTCCAGCGCCCGCCATGCCAGTTCGCGGGCCTGGACATTGGCGGCGCCGCCCGACAGCGCGAAAATGAGTAACGAAAAAGCGACGACGCCTCTGCACCTGTCTCTGAAGCCGGTGAACCGCATCATTGCGATACTAAGCGAGAAGCGGCCCGCCCGGCAAGTCCCTGGCCGTCGATGCCGGACACGCGACAAAAAAAAGGGGGCCACAGAAAGGCCCCCTTTTTTTTCTGTCGCAGCTGGAAGCTGTTAGTTGAGGCTCACGGCGATCTGCCGTGGCTTGGCCTCTTCGGCTTTCGGGACATCGACTTCGAGGATGCCGTCCCGATAGGTCGCCTTGATGCCTTCCTGCCTGACGGTTTGAGGCAGGTAGAAAGAGCGGGAGAATTTTCCCGCGACGCGCTCTACGCGATGGTAGCCCGCGCCTTCGGCGGTCTCCCCCAACTTTCTCTCTCCGCTCAACGTCAGCGTGCTGTCCTTCAGCTCCAGGTTGAAATCCTCTTTTTTCATTCCTGGAAGCTCGGCGCGGATGAGGTAGCCCTCCTTGCTTTCAAGGATGTCAACCGGCGGATACCAGACTCCGGCGCCCGCCTGGCGCTGGCGAGGAGGGCCGTAGGCCTCCTCGAACAGATCGCTGATGCGGGACTGTACCTGCGTCAGACCCTCAAACGGTTCCCATCTTGCTAGGTCCATAAATAATCCTCCCTTTCTTGGTGGTGTGAGATTTGGTTCGAGGATAAGCTAAGTACGCGGGTAGAGTCTGTCAAGGTCGAGAGGTCGCCTTGACAGAGGAGAGACGGATGCTTAACTTTTGAAGACTTCGTATGGTGCGAGGCGCCATGCGCCGCATCGGCTTGCGGCAAAACACGCTGCGATGCAACAATAGTGGAGGAGAGGCAATCGCGTTGAAGCCGCAGCAGGGGTTTTCTAAATACACTTCCTTCAGGCTGGCGCTCTTCGTATTTCTTGCGCTAGGCGCGCTCCTGATGTGGCACCTATCGGCGCGTGGGGCGGCGGCGCCGGACGCTACGCCGCGTCCGGTCACGCCGCGCGGCGAGCTTGCGCCCGACGAAAAGGCGACGATCGCGCTGTTCCGCCAGGCGTCGCCTTCGGTCGTTCATATCACCACTCTGACCGTCGCGCGCGATTTCTTCACGCTCAATCTCCTGCAGGTCCCCGAAGGGACCGGCTCCGGCTTCATCTGGGACGAGGCGGGACACGTCGTCACCAACTTCCACGTCATTCAAAATGCCGACGCGGCGCAGGTGACGCTGGCGGATCAGTCGACCTGGAAGGCCAAGCGGGTCGGCGCGGCGCCGGATAAAGATCTCGCAGTGCTCAAGATCGACGCGCCCAATAGCCGCTTGAAGCCGATTCCCGTCGGGACGTCGCAGGATCTACTGGTCGGGCAAAAGGCGATCGCCATCGGCAATCCGTTCGGCTTGGACCAGACGCTTACGACGGGAGTCATCAGCGCGCTCGGCCGCGAGATCGAGTCGGTGACGCGCCGTCCTATACAGGGAGTGATTCAGACCGATACGGCGATCAATCCGGGCAACTCGGGCGGCCCGCTGCTCGACAGCGCCGGAAGATTGATCGGAGTCAACACGGCGATCTACAGCCCTTCCGGCGCTTCCGCCGGCATCGGCTTCGCCATTCCGGTGGACACCGTCAACCGGATTGTCCCGCAGCTCATTCACCACGGCAAGCTGATCCGCCCCGGCCTCAGCATTCAAGTCGCCGAAGATCAGCAGACCGCGCAGTTAGGACTCGCGGGTGTCTTGGTGTTGAGCGTGTCCTCGAAGGGCGCGGCGGCCAGGGCCGGCATACGCCCGACGACTCGCGACGCGCAAGGCCGCGTGCGGCTCGGCGATCTCATCGTCGCGATCGACGGGAAAAAGATCGCCTCGAGCAACGACCTCTACCTTGTTTTAGAGCAATACAAAGTCGGCGACACCGTGACCGTGACTCTGCTTCGCGACGGAAAGCAGCAAGCGCTGCGCGTCACTCTCGAAGCCGTCGGTTGAGGGTGATCCCCGCTACTTCGCCGGCGTAGTGGTCGGTTGGCCTTTCTCGTAGAGGGCGAACACGACGGCTTTCATGGGTTCGCTCTTGCTCGGGTTTTTCACGTCATGGACCAGCTTCGGCGTTAGATGAATCACAGCGCCGCGCTGCTGCGTCGTCGTTCAAACCTCCTCGCTTTGATGGCGGAAGTATAAGCAAAGCACCGGAGACTTACAACGAGACTTCCTATCGTGCCGTTTCCTTGACATCCAGACGCATTTCCAATACAGACAAAATCAATTCTTCGTGCCGGTTTTGGTGCTTCTCCCGGAGCTTTCGTATAGGGGGCATGGCTGTTTTTCAACACTATGGATGACCTTGTCGCCCATCCATTTTTCCCGATTCTCGTACTCTTTTGCCTTGCCGGAATCGTTGTGCTCGCGCTGCTCCTGATCGCGCAGAAGGTCGGCCCGAAGAGCATGAGTCCGGTCAAGGCGGAGCCGTTTGAGTCGGGCAATCCTCCCAGAGGCGACGCCCGCATCCGTTTCCCGGTGAAGTTCTACCTGGTGGCGATGCTGTTTCTTATCTTCGATCTCGAGGCCGTCTTTCTCTATCCTTGGGCCATTCTTCTGCGCCGGCTGGGGACCTACGGTCTGGTGGAGATGGGAATTTTTCTACTAATTGCCGCGGTCGGCTTCCTGTATGCCTGGAAACGCGGGGCGTTGGATTGGGAGTGAGGATTGATGGAAGAGGATAGCCCCCGTATTCAACTCATACGAGAGAGATTTTCCTCGACGCTTCTAGAGGCTCACGCCGTTCGCGGCGAGGAGACGGTGCTGATCCGGCCGGAAGGCCTGGCCGAGTTTTTTCGCTTTCTTAAAGAGAAGCCCGGCCTGGACTTCGATTTTTTGACCGACATCACCGCCGTCGATTATCTGGGGAAGAAGGAGCCTCGCTTTGAAGTCGTGTATCACCTCCGCTCGACGCAATGGAATCATCGCTTGCGCGTGAAGGCGCCGGTCGGGGGAGATAATCCCGAAGTGGATTCGCTCACTCCCTTATGGCTCGGCGCGAACTGGCTGGAGCGCGAGGTGTGGGACATGTACGGCATCCGCTTTCGCGGCCATCCGAATCTTAAAAGAATCCTGCTGTACGAGGAATTCAAGGGCCACCCGCTGCGCAAGGACTATCCGGTCAACCAGCGCCAGCCGCTCGTGCCCGAGCGCCCGTTGGACGGCACCTTTGTCGATCACCGATCGGACAACAAGCTGGCGCAATTGAAACAGAGATGGGGCCGCTGAGAGCCGGCTCGCCGACCTTGCTGCGATGAACACCCAAACGCCCGAGCTGCCGGTGGAAACCATGGATTTGCAGATGGGGCCGTCCCATCCGGCGACCCACGGGACGATCAAATTCAATCTCAAGCTTGAGGGAGAAAAGGTGCTTGACTGCGAGGTGGAGGTGGGCTACCTCCACCGCGGCTTCGATAAGATGTGCGAGCAGGCGACCTGGAATCAGGTGATCCCCTACACCGACCGCTTGAACTACGTCTCGCCGCTGATCAACAACTTCGGCTACGCCCTGGCGGTGGAGAAGCTACTGGGCGTCGAGGCCCCGCCGCGCTGCCAGTTTATCCGCGTCGTGATGGGCGAAATCTCCCGCATCATGGATCATCTGACCTGCTGCGGGATGGCGGCATCCGAATTGGGCGCGATCACGGCCGGCTTTTACATGATTGAAGCGCGGGAACTTCTCACGCGCATCGTCGAGGCGGTGACCGGAGCGCGCCTGACGATCTCGTACGCGCGGATCGGCGGCGTGAAGCACGACCTCCCGCGCGACTTCTCCGATTGGGTGTCGGATGCGTTTCGCAAGACGCGGCGCTTGCTGGCCGACTGCGAGCGGCTGCTCGCGCGCAATCGGATTTTTATCGACCGGATGTCGGGAATCGGCGTCGTCTCGCGGGAGATGGCCGTCGCTTACGGCTTGACCGGACCCGTCCTGCGCTCGACCGGCGTCAACTATGACGTGCGCAAAGCCGAACCCTATCTCGTCTACGATCAAATGGACTTCGAGGTGCCGTTGGGAACCAAAGGGGACAACTACGACCGTTTCATCTGCCGCACCCTGGAAATCGAGCAGAGCATGAAGATCGTCGAGCAGGCGCTGGAGAAAATGCCGCTGGGGCCGATCGCGCTCGAAGACCCAAAAATCGTCCTCCCGGAAAAAGAAAAGGTTTACAACAGCATCGAAGGGCTGATGAACCACTTTAAGTTCATCATGGAAGGGATTCAGGTCCCGGCGGGAGAGGTCTATTTCGCCGTCGAGGGGGGCAACGGCGAACTCGGCTTTTACATCGTCAGCCAGGGCGGAGGACGGCCCTATAGGGTGCGGGTGCGCCCGCCCTGTTTTATCGCCATGTCGGCGTTTCACGAAATGATCCGCGGCCACATGATCGCGGACATCATTCCGACCTTTGGCATGATCAACATGATCGGCGGGGAGTGCGATCGATAATTTTTAGTTTTCAGTTTTTAGTTTTGAGTTATGAGCGCGGCTAAATTTTCAGACGAATCGTTAAAGAAGTTTGAGAAAATCGTCGCGCGCTATCCGAAGAAAGAAGGCGCGATGCTGCCGGTGCTTTACCTGGCGCAGCGGGAGTTCGGCTATCTCAGCACCGAGGCGATCGAGTACGTCGCCAAAATCATGGAGCTGCCGGTGGCGCGGGTTTACGGCGTCGTGACCTTCTACACGATGCTCAACATGAAGCCGATCGGCAGGCACCATATCCAGGTCTGCCGCACGCTTCCCTGCGCGCTGGTCGGGGCGGAGCGGATCGCCGCGTGGATCAAGAACAAGCTCGGCATCGGCTCGGGCGAGACGACCGCCGACGGCAGGTTCACGCTGTCGGAAGTGGAATGCCTGGCCTCCTGCGGCAGCGGGCCAATGATGCAGGTGAACGACGATTACTATGAGAATCTTACGGAAGAAAAAACGGCCGAAATTCTGGAGAAACTCAAGTAGTGTGGTGGTTTAGAAATTTGTCATCTCATTCCGACCGTCATTCCGGCCGAGCGGGCGGGTGCACGCGAGAGCCGGAATCCAGGGAATTCAAAGGGGTCTGGATTCCCGCTTCCGCGGGAATGACGCTGGTGGCACGGCGACTTTCTCGTGGAACTTCCGAAGCAGGACAGTAGCGCGATATGGAGAAGCTGCTCTTACGCAACGTCGACGCCCCGGAGTCCCACACGCTGGAGGTTTACCGCGCGCGCGGCGGCTATCGCGCTTGGGAAAAGACGCTGCGGGAGATGGCGCCGGAGCGGGTGACCGACGAAGTCAAAGCCTCAAATCTCAGGGGACGCGGCGGCGCGGGCTTTCCGACCGGCATGAAATGGGGCTTTGTTCCCAAGGATAACCCCAAGCCCAAGTACGTCGTGTGCAACGCGGACGAGAGCGAGCCGGGCACCTTTAAAGATCGGCTGCTGATCGAAAAGGATCCTCACGCCGTCATCGAAGGGACGATGATCGCCGCTTACGCGATCCAGTCCCACACCGCGTTCATCTACATTCGCGGCGAGCTGAGCTTCGGCGCGACGGTGTTGCAAAACGCCCTCGACGAGGCGGAGCGAGCGGGTTATCTCGGCAAAAACGTTCTCGGCAGCGGCTACGACTTGGACGTGATCCTGCATCGCGGCGCGGGCGCTTACATCTGCGGCGAGGAGACCGGCCTGCTATCTTCTCTCGAAGGGGGCAAGGGTTGGCCCAAGGTCAAGCCGCCGTTTCCGGCGACCCACGGCCTGTTCGGCTGTCCGACGGTGGTCAATAACGTCGAGACGCTCGCCGCCGTGCCGTGGATCATCGACCGCGGCGCCGCCCGATACACCGCGCTCGGCACCGAGAAGAGCAAGGGGACGAAACTCTTCAGCGTCAGCGGCCATATTCAGCGGCCGGGCGTCTATGAAGTCGAGATGGGATACTCTTTCAAGCGCTTTTTGGAGGAGGACTGCGGCGGCGTGCGCAACGGAAAAAAGCTCAAGGGGGTTATCCCCGGCGGCGCTTCGATGCCGGTGCTGCGCGCGGAGGAGATCGACGGCGTCACGATGGACTACGAGTCGTTCCAGGCGGCTGGCACCCTGCTCGGCTCCGGCGGCGTGATCGTCATGGACGATTCCACCTGCATGGTCCGGGCGGCGTGGAATATCGCCCGCTTCTTTGCCCACGAGTCCTGCGGCCAGTGCAGCCCCTGCCGGGAAGGATGCCATTGGATGGAGAAAATCTTCCGGCGCATCGAGCACGGCGAGGGAAGAGCGGGAGACCTGGATCTCATCCCGAGCATCAGCGGGAACATCGCCGGGAACACGATCTGTCCCTTTGGCGACGCGGCCGCCTGGCCGGCCGCCGCGTTTATCAAGAAATACCGGGGTGAATTTGAGGAGCACATAGCGAAGAAGAAATGCGTAAAAATGGAGTGATGGAGTAATGGATAGTCCGGAAGCCAACACTCCAAGACTCCAGTACTTCGATACTCCAATGAGTTTTTCATGGACCCAGTGAAGCTAACCATCGACGGGCGCGAAGTCGCCGCGACCAAAGGCCAGACCATCATTCAGGCCGCAGCGGACGCGGGGATCTCCATTCCCCACTACTGCTACCATCCGAAACTCGCCATCGCGGGAAACTGCCGGATGTGTCTCGTCGAGATCGAGAAGATGCCCAAGCTCCAGATCGCCTGCAACACGCAGGTGGCCGAAGGAATGGCGGTGAAGACTCAGAGCGCCAAGGTCGTCGAGGCGCGCCGCGCGGTGATGGAGTTTTTGCTGATCAACCATCCGCTCGACTGTCCGATCTGCGATCAGGCCGGCGAGTGCCGCTTGCAAGACTACTACATGGAGCACGACCTCAAGGGCAGCCGCTTCGAGGAGAAAAAAGAGCGCGAGCGCAAGCGGGAGATCTTCGGCCCGTACGTGATTTTCGACGGCGAGCGCTGCATCAAGTGCACGCGCTGCGTGCGCTTCGTGCAGGAAGTCACGCGCACGGAAGAGCTGACCGTCGTCAATCGCGGCGACCAGTCGACGATCGCGCTGTTTCCGGGAAAAATTCTCGACAACCCGCTCTCGGGCAACGTCGTCGATATCTGCCCGGTCGGCGCGCTCACCGACCGGGATTTCCGCTTCAAAGTCAGGGTCTGGTATCTGAAGAAAACCCCGTCGGTCTGTCCCGGCTGCAGCACCGGCTGCAACATTACCGTCGAAACCTATCAGAACCGCATCGTCCGTTTTAAGCCGCGCGTCAACGAAGAGGTCAACAGCCACTGGATCTGCGACGAAGGGCGCTACTGTTTTCACTCCCTCACCGACGGCGAGCGGCTCTCCGCGCCGCTGATCCGCCAGGAGGGCGGGCTCGTGCCGACGGACTGGGAGACGGCGCTGCATGTCGCGCTGTCCGGCCTGCGCGGCGCCCTGCCCCTCGCCGGAATAGTTTCGGGGCGCAGCACCAACGAAGAGGCGTTTCTCTTCGCCCGGCTCCTGAAACGGCTCTCTTCCGCAGCCGCGCTCGAAGTTTTCTATCAGGAAAGAGCGCTCACGGAGGCGGAAAAGATCCTCATGAGCCCGGACCGCTCGCCGAATTTTCGCGGCGCGCGCGACATGGGCGCCGGCGCGGACGGAGATTATAACTCGCTCGCCGCCCGGCTGCTCGAAGGGAAATTCCGCGGCGCCTATCTCGTCGGCGAAGATTTGGCTGAGCTTGAGAGCGACGGCGGAATCGAACAGCGGCGCGCGCTGGAGAAACTCTCTTTCCTAGTGGTCCAGGACAGCCGGTTAAGCGCAACGGCAAAGCTCGCCCACGTCGTTCTGCCCGCCACCCATTTCGGCGAGAAAGAGGGCACCTACACCAACCGCCGGGGCAGAGTGCAGAAGCTCAATGCGGCCGTTGTGCCGCCGGCCGGCTCGCTGCAAGATTGGCAGATCTTCGCGCGGTTCTTGTCTAAGACCGGAGAGACGCGATCGTTCGCCGCCCCCGCGCAGATCTTCCAGGCGATCTCCGAGGAGATCCCGGCGTACCGCGGGCTGAGCTACGAGCGAATCGGGGATCAGGGAATTTCGCTCAACGGCGAGACGAAACAGCTATGATGATCGACCTCGGGATTATCGCAGCGAAGGCTTTTCTGGTCCTCTTCATGGTGCTGAATCTCGCCGGCGTGCTCGGCTGGATCGAGCGCAAGGGCAGCGCGCTCATTCAGGACCGCATCGGCGCCAATCGAGCGTCGATCTTCGGCTTTGCCGGCATGGGGCTGATCAACACGCTGATCGCGGACCCGATCAAGTTCCTGACCAAGGAAGATTTCATCCCGCCCAGGGGCGATCGGTTTTTGCACACGCTGGCGCCTTGCCTCGCTCTGTTTCCGGCGCTGGTCACCTTCGCCGTGATCCCCTTCGGCGACGTGCTGACGATCGCCGGCCGCGAAATCGCGCTCCAGGTCGCCAACCTCAATATCGGCATCCTCTATATTTTCGCCATGGCGTCGCTCAGCGTCTATGGCATCGTCATCGGCGCCTGGGCCTCGAACAACAAGTTCTCTCTGCTGGGCGGCGTGCGTGGCGCGGCGCAGATGGTTTCGTATGAGATTGCGATGGGGCTTTCGGTGCTGGGCGTTATCATGATCTTCGGCACGCTCGAACTGCAAGAGATTGTGCGGGCACAAGGAGGCTTGCTTCAAGACCGGCTTCCTCCGTGGATGGCTTTTCTCAAGTCTTCGATTGGCTGGCTTCCGGCGTGGGGAATTTTCCTGCAACCGGTCGCCTTTTTACTCTTCTTTACGGCCGCCGTGGCGGAGACCAAGAGGATACCGTTCGACCTCCCCGAAGGGGAAGCCGAGCTGGTGGCCGGCTATCATGTGGAATACTCCGGCGCCAAGTTCCTGATGTTTTTCACCGGCGAGTTCGCCGAGATCGTCACGGCCGGGGCGCTCGTGACCACGCTCTTCTTCGGCGGCTGGCAGGTCCCGTATCTCATGCGCGACGGCTTTCATTTGCCCTGGGGCGACACGCTGCTCTTGCCGCACCTCGCGGTCGTCCTTCTCCAGGTCGGCGCCTTTGCGGTCAAGGTGGTCTTTTTCTGCTGGGTGCAGATCCTGCTGCGTTGGAGCCTGCCGCGCTTTCGCTACGATCAGGTGATGCGTTTGGGATGGAAGATGCTCTTGCCCGTGGCGCTGGTTAATGTCATCGTCACAGCGGTCTGGATCGTTCTCGGAGAGCGCGTCTCGTTGAGACCTTGAGCCTGTTATGACGCTGTTTATTATTCTGGCCGTCTTGACCGTTGTCTCCTCGCTGCTGGTGATCTTTCAGCGCAACGTGGTCCACAGCGCGGTGGCGCTGGTCGCCGCGCTCTTTTTCATCGCCGTGCTGTTTCTCACGCTCGACGCCCCCATGATCGCGATCTTGCAGGTCCTGGTCTACGCCGGGGCGATCATGGTGCTCTTCCTGTTCGTCATCATGCTGCTCAACCCGGCCGCGCTGGAGCCGCGGAAAATCGCCTGGTGGACTCTGGGCTCGGCGGCGGCGCTGCTGCTCGTCTTTCTGCTCATGCCGCGCCTTCTGAGCACCGTCGCGCCGCGCCAGGCGGCGCCGGCGGGGCCGGGCTTCGGTAGCCCTGAGCTGCTCGGCCAGACCCTCTTCGGCAGCTTCGTGCTCCCGTTTGAGATCGCCTCGGTGTTGCTCCTGGTCGCGATCATCGGCGCGGTGGTGCTGGCGAAGAGGAAGGAGTGACCGGAACAATGCAAAAATCAAAGCGCAAAATGCAAATTTCAGGATCTTCAGGCTTTCGTGTGGCTAACCTTGCCAAGGCTATTTCAGTGCGACGACTCGGAGATTTCACCGCGGAGGCGCGGAGGACGCGGAGTAAAGAGTTCTTGATGAACAAATACTCCGAACTCTGCGAACTCTGTGCCTCTGTGGTGAGCACTTCTTCACAGAAAACCGGCAAGCGGCAAATTTCAAAATGCACAAGGCCGAAAATCCGGCAACTTTGCATTTTGCATTTTTCAGTTTTCATTTTGCAATGGGGGTAAGCTCATGGCGCCGCTTCATTACTATCTGGTGCTGAGCGCCGTGATCTTCGCCATCGGGGTCCTCGGCGTGATCGTGCGGCGAAACGTCATCGTCATTATCATGTCCGTCGAGCTGATGCTCAACGCCGTCAACCTGACGTTTCTCGCCTTCGCCCGTTCCTTCGGCTCGATGGACGGCCAGGTGATCGTCTTCTTCGTCATGACGGTGGCGGCGGCGGAGGCGGTGGTCGGCCTGGCGATCATCATCGCGCTGTTTCGCCACCGTCAAAGCCTCGACCCTCAGGAGATGCAAAGTCTCAAATGGTAAATCGATTTTCGATACTTCGACGTAGCTCAGTACAGGTTTTAGGTTTTGGATTTTCGATTAATTCAAAGTCGACAATTCAAAATCCGAAATGATGTAAACAATGACTCTGTTGCGTTACATCCCGTTGTTTCCGCTTGCCGGGGCGCTGCTGAACGTCTTTGTCGGCCGCCGGCTGGGACGGAGGGCTGCCGGGCTGCTCGCCTGCGCCGCTGTGGGACTCTCGTTTACCGTCTCGTTCGCGATCTTCTCGCTGCTCCGGGCGACCGAGGTGTTGCGCGAGCCGCTGTTCACCTGGATCGAGGTGGCGCCGCTCAAGATCGAGATCGCTTTCCAGGCCGACGCGTTGACCGCGGTGATGCTCCTTATCATCACCGGCATCGGCCTGCTGATCCACATCTATTCGCTCGGCTACATGGGCCACGACGAGGGGATGGTCCGTTACTTCGCCTATCTCAATCTATTTATTTTTTTCATGACAGTGTTGGTTCTGGCCGACAACCTGCTGCTGCTCTTCGTCGGCTGGGAAGGCGTCGGTCTCTGTTCCTATCTGCTGATCGGTTTCTGGTATCAGGACCACGCCAACACGATCGCCGGCAATAAGGCCTTCATCGTCAACCGGATCGGC
The DNA here is from genome assembly GCA_041483675.1 of Binatia bacterium. Taxonomy (GTDB): domain Bacteria; phylum Desulfobacterota; class Binatia; order UBA9968; family UBA9968; genus 2-12-FULL-60-19. The sequence goes on along the minus strand of JBGPGE010000026.1, from coordinate 26,095 downwards.
GATTTCGGTTTTCTGTTGGGTATCCTGCTGCTCTTCTGGGAGATGGGCCGTCACGATGTCTGGAGCCTGAGCGTCTCGGAGCTTCAGAGCATTACGCACCTGCTCAGGCCCGAGCGCGTGCGGCTCATCACGCTCCTGCTCTTTGTCGGCGCGGCCGGCAAGTCGGCGCAGATCCCGCTCTACGTCTGGCTGCCGGACGCGATGCAGGGGCCGACGCCGGTCAGCGCCCTGATCCACGCCGCCACGATGGTCACCGCCGGCGTCTATATGACGGCGCGCCTCAGCTTTCTCTTTTCGATGACGCCGGAGACGCTCGTGCTGATCGCCTGGATCGGCGGACTGACGGCATTTTTCGCCGCCACTATCGCCGTGGCGCAGAACGACATTAAACGGGTGCTGGCCTACTCCACGGTGAGCCAGTTGGGCTACATGTTTTTGGCTGTCGGCGTGGGCGCGTTCAGCGTCGCGATCTTTCATCTCTTCACGCACGCGTTTTTCAAGGCGTGCCTCTTTCTCGGCTCGGGCAGCGTCATCCACGCCCTCGGTGGGGAGCAGGACATGAGGAAGATGGGCGGTCTCAGGCGCTACCTGCCCACAACGTACACAACTTACCTGGTCGCCACGCTGGCGATCTCGGGATTTCCTCTGACCGCCGGTTTTTTCTCCAAGGACCAGATTCTCTGGGCCGTCCACAGCAGTCCGGCCGGCTTCACCTCCCTCTGGCTCCTTGCCTGGCTCACGGCGGGGCTTACGGCCTTCTACATGTTCCGCCAGTTTTTTCTGGTGTTCCATGGAAAGTGCCGCGTGGACGAGCCGGCGCTCGCTCACATTCACGAGTCGCCGCCGGTGATGCGGGTGCCGCTCGTGCTGCTGGCTTTGGGCTCGATCTTCGCGGGGTGGCTCGCCACGCCGGAATTTATGTGGGGTAGTCTCTGGGAGGGGTGGCTTGAGCCGGTCTTCAGCGCAGGCGCGGTAGCGAATCACGCGGCTTCCGAGGATGAAATGCTTTACATGGGCGCGACGCTCGCAATCTCCGCGTTCGGCTTCTTGCTGGCGTTTTTCTTTCGTTCTCCGGAAAACAGAATCGCGAATTGGCTTTCCCGCTCGGCGATCTGCCGGCTGCTGGCCGGCAAATACTATATCGACGAGCTTTACGATGTTTTGCTCATCCGGCCGTTCACTGCATCCGCCCGATGGCTCGCTCAGATCTGCGATCCGGGGTTGATCGATGGCCTGGTCAACGGCGTGGCCGGGCGCGTGCGCGGCGGCAGTCTTCTCGGGCGACAGCTCCAGAGCGGCAACGTGCAGCACTATCTGTTTGCGTTTCTCGCCGGGGCGCTGGCGCTCCTGGCTTATTTTTTGGGAAGGTAGCGCGTGAGAGATCTAAGCCTGCTGGTTTTTCTGCCGACGCTCGGCGCCCTGGGGTTGTTGTTTATCCCAAGACAACAGACCTCCGCGCTGTTCAAGGCGGCGTTGGGGGCGAGCGTGCTCACTTTTCTTGAGGCGCTCTGGATTCTCCGGCGCTTCGATCCCGCCATCGGCGGGATGCAGTTCGGCGAGCGCGCGGCGTGGATTCCCGCCTACGGCATCGACTATTCCGTCGGCCTCGACGGCATCAGCCTTTTTCTCGTGTTGCTCACGGCGCTGCTCAGCCCGATCGCGATTCTCGCGTCGTGGACCGTTCGCGACCGCATCAAAGAATATCTCTTTTTCATGCTGGTGCTGGAGACCGGCATGCTCGGCGCATTTGTCGCCCTCGATCTCTTTCTCTTCTACGTCTTTTGGGAAGTGATGCTTGTGCCGATGTACTTTCTGATCGGTGTCTGGGGAGGGGAGCGCCGCGTCTATGCCGCGCTCAAGTTCGTCCTCTTCACCATGGCCGGCAGCCTGCTCATGCTGGTGGCGATCATCTATCTCGCGACGCGCAACTACCAGGTCACGCAGGTGTTGACTTTCGATCTCATGCGCATCAGCCATCTCCACCTGCCGCACGAAGAGCAGCTCTGGCTGTTTTCGGCGTTTGCTCTTTCCTTTGCCATTAAAGTCCCGCTCTTCCCGTTTCATACCTGGCTGCCGGACGCGCACGTAGAGGCGCCGACGGCCGGCTCGGTGATCCTGGCGGGTGTCCTGCTCAAGATGGGGACCTACGGCTTTCTCCGCTTCGCCATCCCGCTCTTTCCCGAGGCGGCGCTCTTGGCCGCGCCCGTCATCATCGCCCTTGCGGTCATCGGCATCATCTACGGCGCGCTGGTGGCGATGATGCAGGACGATCTTAAAAAACTCGTCGCCTACTCTTCGGTGAGCCATCTCGGTTTCGTCATGCTCGGGCTTTTCACGTTCAATCTCCTTGGCATCGAGGGGGCGCTCTACCAGATGCTCAATCACGGCCTCTCCACCGGCGCGCTGTTTCTCATCGTCGGCATGATCTACGAGCGGCGGCACACGCGGATGATCGCCGACTTCGGCGGCCTGTGGAAACAGCTGCCGGTTTTTTCCGCGATTTTTCTGGTCGTGACTTTTTCCTCAATCGGCCTGCCGGGTCTCAATGGATTTGTCGGCGAGTTTCTGATTCTGGCCGGCGCGTTTCACGCGGTCCCAGGATCGGCGGTGCTGGCGGCGACTGGGGTGGTCCTGGGCGCGGTTTATATGCTCTGGATGTTTCGCCGTGTCGTCTTTGGGCCGCTCAGCCGGCCGGAGAACCAGCAGCTTCAAGATCTGAGCCCGAGAGAGGTCGTCGTGATCGCGCCGATCGTCGGCTTGATCGTGTTCATGGGAATTTATCCGCAGCCGTTTTTGAGCCGGATGAAAAGCTCGGCCGAGCTCGTCGTCCAGAGGGTCGAGAGCCAAACCCTGGCCGTGCCGGTCATAGAGAGCGAGCCGCAGCGCGAAGAGCAAGCGCCGCAGGGCGGGGAGCAACCACCCGAGCCCGAGGAGCCAACGCCGGATGGAAAATAATCTAATCCCTCTTTTGCCCGCCGCCGAGGTGCTGTTGACGGCGCTCACCGTCCTGGTGATGGATCTCTATCTACGCGAGGAGGAAAAGGGGATCCTCGCCTGGATCGGCTTTTTAGGGTTGGCGATCGCCGGAGGCATGAGCCTTTTTCTCTGGGGCGGGCGCGAGGCGCTCTTTGGGGAGGCCTTGCGCGTCGAGAACTTTTCGCTGTTTTTTATGCTGCTGTTTCTCACCGCCGCGGCCGTCACGATTCTCCTTTCCGTCTCCTACATCGAAGAGGCCGCCATCCGCGCCGGGGAGTTTTACGCGCTGATCCTGTTCAGCGTCTTCGGCATGATCCTGATGGCGGCGGCCGAAGATCTGATCCTGTTTTTCTTAGGCTTCGAAACGATGTCCATCGCCGTTTACATCCTGACCGGCATGTGGCGGGAGCGGAGCGAGGCGAGCGAAGCGGCGATGAAATATTTTCTGGTCGGCGCGTTCGCCGCGGGATTTCTGCTCTACGGGATCGCCCTCATCTACGGCGCGACCGGCGGCTCGACCAATCTGGGGCGCGTCGCCGCGATCTTGAGCCAGCCAAAGGACCAGTGGCCGCTCCTGCTCCTGGCCGGCGTCTTTCTTTTGTTCGTCGGCCTGGCGTTCAAGGCCGCGGCCGCGCCGTTTCACTTCTGGGTGCCGGACGTCTACGAGGGGGCGCCGACGCCGGTCGCGGGCTTCATGTCGGTCGCCGTGAAAGCTGCGGCGTTCGCCGCCTGGGCGCGGATATTTCTCCACCGCTTGTCGCCGCTGCAAGGAGACTGGACGCTGCCGCTCAAAGTGCTGGCGATTCTCACCATGACGGTGGGCAATCTCCTCGCCATCTCGCAATCGAGCGTCAAGCGGATGCTCGCCTATTCGAGCATCGCCCACGCCGGTTATCTGCTGATCGCGCTGGTTGTCGGCGGCGAGATGGGCGGGCAGGCGCTGTTGTTTTATCTCTTGAGCTACACGGCGATGGCGCTCGGCGCTTTCGGCGTGCTCGGCTCTTTGAAAGAGGGGGCGAAAGATAACGAGGCTTATAGGGATCTGGCCGGTTTAGGATTCAAGCGGCCGTTTCTCGGCGCGGCGATGGCGCTTTTCATGCTCTCGCTCGCGGGCTTCCCGCCGCTCGGCGGCTTCACCGGAAAGTTTTATCTCTTCCGCGCGGCGATCGTCGCCGGACATCTCGACCTGGCGATCATCGGCGCGATCAACAGCCTGCTCTCGGTCGTCTTTTATTTGAAAGTGATCGTGGCGATGTACATGGAACAGGGCGGCGCCGAAGGCAAGCCGTTCAGTCGCGCGCCCTACCTCTATCTCGCCGTCGCCGCCTGTTTGATCGGAACCATCTACCTCGGAATCTTCCCATCAGCCGCTCTGGATCTAAGCCTCAAGTCGTTTGCGTCCTTGCGCTGAGCGTAGAGACGATCGCGTTTCGCGGACTACCTTTCGACTTCGTTACCGCTCCCTGTGGCGCCGCAGCAGGACTCTTCCCTCCTAGGTCAGAAGGACCCTGATCCCCCGGCGCTCGAACAGCTTGCCTTTAATCTGTTCGGGTCAATTCCCCGCAGCTTGCTGCGTAATGGCGATTCCAAGTCTTCTCATGGTTCGATTTCCCTCACCATGACCCTGAGCGTAATGGAATGGGTCAAGGTCTGTCATTCCCGCATGCTTTTAGCGGGAATCCAGGCGAAACTCGGACTGGACCCCCGATAAAAACATTCGGGGGTGACAACTTTGGGGAAAATTATCATGCTGTGTGACAACGTTCGTGTCTAAGAGATACGCCATTCTAGGATGGCGAGCCTTGAACTCTCAAGGGATGCTCCGCGATAAGCTTATCCAGCTCTAACCACTTCTCTGAAGGTAGATCGTTGGGCTCAGCTAAAAGGCGATCGAGGGCCTGCAAGGCCGCGCGGTTCTGTTCCGGCAGATGAGACACCGCCGCCAGCGTCTCGACGACAGCCTTCACCGGCCCCTTTTTACAGGGAAGAGGCTCGTTCAAGCGTATCAGCCGACCATTTTCAAGCACGGCTTCAACTTCATAATGGCGGGTCATCGCGATTGCCTCCTTACCAAATAGAGATCGTTTCTACGATCTTTACAAGTGTCAAGAGCTTTGCGCGATAGTTTTTCCGGCTCACCCATCAGCCATAGAAAGGCATGGGTATCAAGCAGGAGTTTCACTTGGCGTTGCTTCCGAGCCAGAATTTGTCGGGCAGCGGCGCATCAAAGTTATCACTCAGTCGGACCTGTCCTTTGTACTGCCCGAACAGCCGTTGGCCTTTGATGCCATCCTTACGGGGTTGCGCAAGGGGCGCGAGCTTCGCCAGCGGTTTCTTGCCCTTGGCAATAATTATTTCCTTGCCCTCTTCCACCAAAGCGATGAGTGCCGGAAGGTTCGTTTGCGCCTCCTCGATCGTCACGGTTTTCGGGGCCATAGTTTCCGCCGATGATTGAGCTTCTTTGGGGTAGCTTTCAATGAGAGGTATTCTAGCAGCTAACGGGTTCTACGAGAAGAGATTGTTTTACAGGCTCCCGCCTCGGTGCCCGTAGGCAAAGGTCAGTTGACCAGACACTCGGCTTGAAGTATGAAGCGGCATACCTGGCTTATTCGCGCCCAAGGGCAGGGGTAATCGGAAACACGGGTCTGGGGAGTGACGCAGGAAGCCTTTGAGCCTTGAGAGATAGGCAGATAGTCGTTTGGACTTTCAGATCGCTGTGGTAAGAGACTCCCCCTGGTATTGTGGCTGTAGGGAAGGGGTTGCGGACGAATGCTTAGTCGTCGTGAACTCAAACAGATAGCACGGGCTCGTTTGAAGGATGCGGAAGTCCTTTTCGAGGCAAAGAGATATGACGGCGCCAGTTATCTTTGTGGGTACGCCGTGGAGATCGCATTGAAAGCGAAGATATGTGAAACCTTAAAGTGGAAAGGCTTTCCTTCGATTAACAAAGAGTTCCAAAACTATCAGAGCTTCAAAACACACAGCTTGGACGTGCTCCTGACATTGTCGGGTGTTGAAGATCAGATAAAGAGGCGATACCTTGCAGAATGGTCGGTGGTTGCAGGGTGGGACCCTGAGGCTCGATATAAACCTGCTGGCAAGGTCGGTGAGGGGGATTCCAAGTTGATGATCGACTCAACGAAAACCCTAATGGCGGCTCTATGAAAGAGATCATTGATAAGCTCCGGCTACTTGAAACAGAAATCTCGCAGAAAAAGGGCGAGTTCTCATTTTTTGCCTTGTTCCTTCGTGAAGAGGCGCAGGACAAGTGGGATTTAATCGCCTCTGCCTCGTGGTTCGGGAGCGACAAGAAAAAGACGCTGGAATACCTAGCAAAGAAACTCCGCTCCCGCCTGACTTCCGACGAATTATTAATGTTGTCGAGAATCGTTTTGATTGAAGAGGCTGATCCGCGGCTTCAAGCCGTTTACCAGGCCTTTCAGGTACAGTACGCGCCCATCGAAGTTCAGGACTGTAACCTCTTTGGTCTCCAAATCAAGCACGCGTACATCATCGCTTCTAGGCGGAACGGAGGCTTTTCTCACCAAAGTGCGACCTAACCCGATCCAGCCGGCGGCGATGAACTGCGGCGGGCGCAAAATGCGCAAGGGAAGGCATAGAATACGAAAATCGCAGTCGCAACTTTGCTGGTGGTCGTCGGGATTGCCGCGCTCCCGTCGGTTTGCGGCGCGCAGGCGGACGATCCTAAGAAACCCGAAGTGTTGGCGAAGCGCTTCGTCGACGCGGTCAACAGCAAGAGCGTCGAGAGCCGAAAGGCGATCCTGCACCCGAAATCTCTGGCCTGCATCAACGCCCAGACGCAACTGTTTTACGACTGGATTTTTTCCCGGCAGTTTCAATACGCGATCCGTCCGAACTACAAGTCGTCGGCGGCGGCGATCGCCCGTGACGAAGTGCCGGACCTAGAGGGCGAGGCCGACTATCCGCTGGTTCCTACCCACCAACTCCAAATTGATTTTGACACCGGACCGTTCAGCGGCACGACGGTCGTTTTGCTGATGGTGTACGACGCCAGGCGCTGGTCGGAGGTTTTGCCTTGCCCGCGGCCGGCAACCATCGCCAGGATGAAGGCGGCGCAAGAGGAGGCCGCCAAAGAAGAGCAAAGACTTGAATCGCTGGCGGCGAACGTTACCGAGCCGTTGCGCGCGGAGCTGATCGAGCTTATGAAGAAGGGCCGGCGGGTCGATGCGATCAGGAGATACGCCGTCGTCTCCGGAGAAGATCTGGCGACGGCGCGGCGCGTGGTGGAGCTGCTCATGCCGAGGCAATAATGAGAGGCGCTAATTTTATTGTTTCGGTATCTGCGGTGGCCAGCCTTTGAAATTCCACGTCGCCTGTCTCACATTGGCCGTCAGGGCGGACTAGTGTAGTGTCTCACGCTGTTGGTACCTGATCCTAAGTTCGGCAGGCGAAACGGAGTCTTTTACCACGAAGGACACGAAGAGCACGAAGGAAGAGACAATCATGTTGAAGTCCGGTCACTTTGCTAATCCAGTTCTCCGTTCTTTGTGTCCTTCGTAATACTATCCCTAAAAGTTTTCGTGGCCTGCGCAAATTTTTCGACCGCCCGGAACTCTGGGATGCGGGGATTTACTAGCGCCAAGACGCCAAGAACGCAAAGTTAAAAGATGTTTTTCTTGGCGGCCTTTGCGCCTTTGCGCGAAAACCTCTTCCTTCGTGCCTTCGTGGTGAATCCTACTTTCCTCATTTTGGTTGCGGCTTTGCCGTGCTGTGCGCTTCGTGGTGAATACAGAATCCCTGAAAGATAAGTGCCTTAATTTAAGAGGCACTACACTAGTTGGTTTTGGGAAAGAAGCCGATAACGACGGGCACTTCCGTGGCGCCGGCGACGTACTCTTCGAACTGGCCCGCCCGCAGGTAGAGCTGGGCTGAGCCGCCGCCGTCGAGGTTGAGCAGGTCGCGCGCCTGCACGCGCCACTGCGCGGCGCCGAACAGCTCTTGCAGCTCCACCCAACTCAACCCGCCGAAGAGACTGTCCGTTACCGCGATGATGAGCCGCTGTTCTCTGTCGATGCCGATCAAAGCGCGGCGTCGCTGCCGTCCCGCGCCGAGCGACACGGTTAGAGAGTCGCCTTTCATCAATAGCAAAGGCCCAGCCTGGAGCGCCTCGTCGGCCTGTTCGGGAGTGAATCGGTCCCGGTGGACGATGAAGGGGAGATGGTCTTTGACGGCGAGGATGCCGGTATAGAGAGCGGCGGGAGAGATCTGCGGTGTTATCTCGGACGCAGCGGCCTTGAGAAAGCCAAGCGGCTTGCCGTTTTCGTCGAAGTAGTTGGCGTTGATCGCGGCGATCGCGCCGCTCTTCTCCGCGACGGTTTTGACGTTGACGCTCTTCACGTTATATTGCGCGCTCCGCAAGATGCGCGGCTCAATCAAGCGGGTGTCGAAACGCGCGAGCTTGAGATCGATCGATTGATGGGGGTCTTCACGCTGAATCGCCATCTTGCGAAACTCCACGCCCTTTTGGACGGTCTTCCAGCTTCCCAAGTCGGTAACCGCCAGGCCGGGGCTCGACTTGAGCCTGGTTCCATTGGGCCGCGTCTGACCCGTGCCGGTGGAGGGCAGAGCGATGAGGAAAAAAAGTAGGGCGAGCACGCTTGATTGGCGGAGTGTCATTGGATAATACATGATAGCAAAAGGGCGTGAGGAGAGAAAACGGTGGCGGTAAAAAAAGTCCGCGGTTAAACTGTTTCGTTGAAGAAGGAGGTGTGCGATGAAAAGTTGGACTGGCGTGTTTGGATGTGCGGCAATCGGTCTTCTGTTAGCGGCGGGTTGCGGGAAGGGCGACAAAAGCTCCGCCGAGCGGGACGCTGAGATCAAAAAGACGATCCAGGAAGGAGCGGCCAAGGAGCAGAAGATGTACGAGGGGATGCAGAAGGGCATGGAGCAGATGGAGAAAGGCATGGAGGAGCACAAAGAGAAGGCCAAAAAGTAGACAGCCAGTCGTGTTGGCGGCGGGCTAGAGTGGTTTACCCGGTGTCAACTCGAATACCACGCCCTCCAAGAGCGGCGGGGAGTCGCGCAGGGTGAGGACGCGCACGCGAAGCCGATCGTCCACGATCTGCCGCACCCGGCAGGCAAAACGCCCGCCTCCCGCACTCACTTCTACGGCGGGATTGTTGAGCATGTTCCGGCACCAGTGTTTGCCCTGAACGTTGCTCGAGGCGGCGTAGAATTTTCCGTCCAGGCAGACCATCCTCAACTCCACCGTCCGCGGCAGGCCGGTGCGCCTGCCGACGGTGGTGAGTTCGCCCACGAAGACGGATTCGTTGCGTAAATTCATGGCCTGAATATAGGGTTTCTTCCGCCTCACGACAAGTTGCGCCCAGGACTCGTTAAGGCGAGTGAGGACTGAGCCTTGACTCCATTTTGCCTGCAAGATAGCGTTGGCAAAACCAAGCCAGGAGAAAAACATGGAAGCAAAGACACCACAGCTCGGAGTTAAAATGAGCGCGCAAGAGGCCAAGGCGTACGTCGATGGGATCAACGCCAAGGTTGTCCGGCGATGGGGCGAGCGTGTAAATCAGGGCCCGTTCATGCGCGGTCTCACCGACGGCAGCTTGCCGCTGCCGGTGATTCGGCTGTTTTTCAAAAACTGGGGGGCCTTCACGGTCGAGATCAACACGCTGATAGCCGCCTCCTACCATAAACATCTCGGGTTTTTTAAGCGGCACGCAGACCTGCTGGGGCCGTTCGGCGCGAAGGTGGCCGATGAATTCATCCATCCCAAGCCGCCGGGGCACGTCCTCGTCATGTTGCAAACGGCCAAGGCTCTCGGGCTCTCGGAAGAAGAGGTCCTGCGCCACCCGATGTTGCCGGAGGCGCGCGCGATTCTCGATTTCAAGCGCGCGCTCCTGTGGGAAGGGACGGTGGCCGAGTGGTGGTTTTCGATGCTGACGGAGGAGCCGATCGGCCATTGGGCGGCGGCCTGGTACAAGGCTCTGACTCGCCATTATGGGTTTACACGTGAGCAGGCGGTCTATTTTTCCACGCACGAAGAAGCCGATCTTAAAGAACACGACGACGGCGTGATGGGCCACGGCAGCTTCAACCGGATGGTGATCGAGCGGGTTCTTCAAGACGGCTATGCCGACGTGCGCGAAGGGTACAACCTGGAATACTGCGCGCTGACCGCAGTCGATCTTTACGGCGTGATGCACCGGGGCGCTTACGAGACCGGCATGGCCGAAAACAAGTAACAGGAGTCTGAGTTGACTATGGCGAAGGCAAAAACATCACCGGTATCCTCTTCGATGGTCCGTCTTCCAACCGGGCTGGCCGGATTCCGCGCTCTGCCGAAGAGTAAAGGGAAGCGTCCCGGCGTGATTCTGCTCCATGAGAGATACGGTGTCCTCAAGCACACCAAGGATCTGGCGATTAAGTTGGCGCAGGCCGGCTATATCGGTTTCGCGCCGAATCTTTTCTGGCGTTTCACCGGCGACAAGAAGGCTCTGGAGCGCGGCGAGGTGCGCTCGGAGCTGCGTGACAGCGAGGTGATCGAAGATATAGACCAGTCGATCGACTACTTGAGAAAGCTGGACTCGGTCGAGCCGGCTGAGATCGGAGTCATCGGCGTCTGCCAGACCGGCCGCCACGCGTTGCTGCCGGCAGCGCATCGCAAAGACATCTCGTCTTGCGTCGTTTTCTATGGCGCTGCGGGCGGCAAAGAGTGGACCACGGACGAATACCGGCCGGAGACGATCGAAGCGCTGCTGCAAAGACTCTGCTGCCCGCTGCTCGGTGTCTTTGGCGAGGCGGATCACATCATCTCGGTCGACGACGTTCTCAGGTTCCGCGGCGCTCTGGAGCAGAGCAAAAAAAGCTATCACATGCGTATCTATCGCGACGCGCCGCACGGCTGGCTCAACGACACGATGCCCGGCAGATACCGCGAGGCGGCGGCCAAGGATGCGTGGAAGCTGCTGCTCTCGTTTCTGAAGCAGAGCTTCGGCGGCGGGTGGGACAGAAGCAGGGTTCAGTGGAGATTCGAGAGCGATTTCTCCGCGAGCTACGATTATAAGAAAAACATCAGACTCGAATAGAGGCTGTCTGGCGGATATCCTGGACTTATGACCCGAGACCTTTGCACTTCCGTCATTCCCGTGAATCCGCCACTGGGCTTCGGACGGATCAGCCTCAGGCTGAAACGGGAATCCAGAACCCCCACTAAATCTCCCCCTTGCTAAGGGGGAGACAAAGAGGGGGTATGGACGCCCGCTTCCGCGGGAGTGACGATTACGTACCTTCGATGGAGTGATCCGCAATGAGACGCCTTGGGCAGTAGCCATCAGGAGAATAACGAAATGCGTGGGCCTAAAGGCCAGATCGGCGCGGTGACGCCTACCTATCTGGACGAGGCGCAAGACTGGTTTAGGGTCGTCCCGGAGGGCGTGAACGTTATCTTCGCCACTCTGGGCGTCGAAAACCACACGCCGCAGGAATTTCGCAAAGCGCAGGAAGTTGTGGAACGGGCCGCGCGCGGGCTGGTCAAAGCGGGCGCGGGCGCCGTGATCCTCGGCGGCTCGCCGCTGGTGGCTTCCGACAAAGGCGAGGGGACCAGCGGCCTGGCGCGCGATCTCGAAAAAGAAACCGGCGTCCCGGTGACCACGGGGCAAGAGGCTGCGGAATCGGCGCTGCGGGCTTTGGGCGTTAAAAAGCTGCTGCTCGTCACTCCGTACAGGGAAAGTCTCAATGACGGCATGAAGCGCCGCTTGGAAAAGAGCGGCTTTGAGGTTCTCTGCCTCAAGACCACGCTCTCCCATGGGCCGAGAGAAATGGCGCAGCTCCCGCTCGAGCTGCCGCTCAGCCTGGCCAAAGAGGCGTTTCGAGAGCGACCGGACGCCGACGGGATTTACATTCCCAACCCCAAGTGGCAGACACTGCAAGCCATTGCGCCGTTGGAGGCGGATTTAAAAATTCCCGTGGTGACGACGGTGCAGGCCTCGGCCTGGTGGGGACTCAAAATGCTTAACATCAAAGAGGCGCGGCCCGGTAATGGAAAGCTCATGGAACATCTTTAGGCGAGAAAGGAGCAAACGATGAGCAAAATAATTCTTGCGGTCGGTTGTTCGATCGTTGTTCTGTTCGGCTGGTTTCATGCCTCCGCCGCCGAGCGCGCCATGATCGGCACGCCGAGCCGCGGCCTGTTCGAGTTTCCCGTCGTGGTCTCGATGCGCAAGGGATTTTTCGCGGACGAAGGGCTGGACGCGCGCAAGGTGCAGATGCAGCCGGCGCTCGGAGTAAAGGCGCTGCTGACCGCCGACGTCGACTATCTGCTGGCGTGGGGCTCTACGTTGCGGGCCGCCGTCGCCGGCGCGCCGTTGAAGGTTGTGACTGGCATGGCCTCCAAGCCGCTGCATGTGTTCGTCGTGCGCGGCGATATCAAATCGGGCAAAGATCTCAAGGGCAAAACCATCGGCGTCGATTCCTTCGCCGGCACGGTGGACTATCTCGCCCGTGTCACGGTCAGGCACTTCGGCCTCGACCCGGACAAGGATGTCGCGATCATCGTCAGCGGTGAGAGCCCGATTCGGCTGGCGGCCGTCAAGGCGGGAGCGATCGACGCCACGGCGATCGACGTGGCGTTTGCAGTGAAAGCGGAGGACGAGGGAATGAGGCGCTTATTGAACCTGGCGGACATCATCGATCTACCACTCTCCGGCATCGGCGTGACCGACAAAAAACTTCAAACCGAGCGGGAGCAGGTGAAGAAAGTCATCCGCGCGACGCTTCGTGGCATACGGTTCATGAAACAGAACCGCGCCGAGACGCTGCAGATGATGACCGATTACCTCCGCATCACCCCGGCGCAGGCAGCCCAGGCCTACGACGCCTCGATCAACTCCTTCGCCGAGGACGGCTTCGTCAGCGACAAGGGCCTTCAGCTCGACGTACAGTTGACGAGGGAACGGCTCAAGCTCGCCAAAGAGATTCCGCTGAGCCAGGTGGTGGATTGGAGCTTGCTCAAGGAGATCAAGGAAGCAAGACCCAAATAGGTTTTTGACGGATCGCGCTGCACAATGGTTCAACTTAGGACGATCATCGCGGCCGTTCTCGCTGTCTTCGTTACGCAGGCATGGGGAGCCGAGGAAGCTGTTCAACTCCGGATGGAGAGCGGCACTCTGCACGGCACGCTCGCATTGCCGAGCGACGCTCCGCCGTTTCCGGTCGTCATCATAATTGCCGGGTCCGGCGCAACGGATCGCGACGGCAACCAGCCGCAGTTGAAGAACGACAGCTTGAAGCTCCTGGCACAGGCCTTGGCCGCCGAAGGAATCGCGTCGCTGCGTTACGACAAACGAGGCGTCGGAGAGAGCGCTGCCGCCGGGGCCAAAGAGGAACAGCTTCGTTTCGAGTTGTACGTCGGCGACGCCGTCCGATGGGTCGGCACGCTCCGCGAAGATTCTCGCTTCTCGCGCGTCGGGTTGATCGGCCACAGCGAGGGATCGCTGATCGGCATGATCGCAGCCAAGCAAACGAAGATCGACGCGTTCGTCTCGATTGCCGGCCTCGGCCGGGCGGCGCCGGCAGTGCTCCGAAGTCAATTGAGCGCGCAGCTTCCAAAAAACTTGCGAGCGAAGTTTGAGAAGATTTTAGATGAACTGACTGCGGGTCGTGTTGTGGCGGATGCGCCGGGCGACCTTGCCTTTCTCTTCCGGCCCAGTCTGCAACCCTACCTGATCTCCTGGTTCAAATACGATCCGACCCGCGAAATCGCCGCGCTGGATGTTCCCGTGCTCATCGTACAAGGCACGACCGACTTGCAAGTCGGGGTCGATGACGCGCAGCGACTCGCGGCAGCCAAACCAGGGGCCAAGCTCGCCTTGATCGATAACATGAACCACGTTCTGAAGCGCGCCGTCACGCCAGCCGAGCAGCAGACCGCTTATACCGATCCTTCACTGCCGATCGTAAAGGGAGCCGTCGAGGAGATAACGCGATTCGTAAGGTCCGTGATCCGTTGAAGATCGCGGTTAGCGTGGTCCAGACGGTAGGACAGTGAATCCTTCCCGATGTGCGGCATCACGTAGCCGGCCATCGAATGACACAAGGACGGCGTCTCTGGTCTGCCTTTGGCACCACTGTAAGGCAGCGGCGAGTTGAAGTGCGTCGGCAGCCCGTAGGGGATGGACCGCGAGGGAACGTTCTGCGATTTCGCGGACCACGTCGGTCGGCTGAATCTCAATCCAACTATCGATCAGTGTCTGCAAGACCTGACGAGCTTGTCTTTCGCCTGCGGCCGTTAAGCTTCCCTCTCGAACCTGGCGCGCGAGCGCCGACACGCACTCGGTCCGCGTCGCCCACCACACCACCATCGAGGGGTCTCTATTCAGGGTAGCCTTGACTGTTGCGCTGTTGCCTTCGTTCACACACAGCGGAATAATCGCCGAGGTGTCCCAGAATCTCACCAGCCCTCCTCCCTCTCTTTCAGGGCGGCCTTCAAAATCAATCCTTTAGGGTCTTTTGGTCTTGGCAAAGTCCAGAAACCCTTGGGTAACTTCCCGGAGCCACACTTCACCAATCCCTGTTTCTCCATTTCCGCTAGATGTTGCGGCAGGGTTTGCGCGCCTTTAGCCGGCGAGAGCTTGGCAACAGGCCGGCCGCGCTCGGTCACCAGCACCTCTTCTCCGGCTTTTACCTGTCTCAGGTATTCGCTAAGCGAGGCCTTGAGTTTTGAAACTGTGGCGGTCTTCATATGATTCCTCTCTGGTTAAACGGATATGACCATTATGGTCAAGTCAAATCGCCGTGTCAACACCGCCCGCAAATTGCCTCGACATTGACAATTTCTCGTAACGGCAGGACAATCATCGACGTTTCGACGAACATAACTAACGGCTCCAGCCGTGCAAGCGGATGTGGGGTCGTTGAAAACATACATGAAAAGAAGAAAGACACTGCGGACGCCTCCGGAAGACGATCTCTCTCCTGCGCTGAGGCGAGAGCTGGCGAGGCGGCTCGCGGACGCCGATAACCCGATGCGGTATGTCGTTTACTCCGACCTGCTTCGCAATGGGCGCTGGCGACTTTTCTTAGATGTGTCCGGTGATGGATACTGGAACACGATCGACAACGCAACGTTGTTCAAGCGTGAACCGGCCGCGCGGGCCGTTGCCAAAGTCTACTCCAAAGGCAGAAGAGATCTTTTGGTTGCGAAAATCACAACGAAGGACGGCAGGCGCAGAGTCTTTAAGTACGAGTGAGCGTTAGAGTCAACCTAACCCTGGCGTCTGTGTGGAAAGAGATTCCGATGAGCCAAGTGGTGGATTGGAGCTTGCTGAGGGAGACCAAGCGAGAGACAGGCAAATAACTATGTCGATGAAACTGACGCATTTCTTTAAGGGTAACCTCCGTAGAGAAGAGTCAACTTCTGCCTTCTTAGCGATGGCGCTTGAGGGTGTTCCAAAGTTCAGGAGGCATTTCTTCGAGAAGATCTTGCCAAACGAGGCTGCTTCACTGAGCGAGCGAGTATGGGATGTCTCGGTCGAGAAGGATTGGGTCGATGTGCGGATGAATGCTGATGGCTTGATTGTTATCATTGAAAACAAGGTGAATTCGGGTGCCAAGCGGCAAGAGCAATTGCTTGAATATTACACCAAGGCGCGGCAGGCGGCCGCCTCGTCAAGAATCATCGCTGTGTATCTAGCCCCTGGGCAAATCGGCCTAGATGAGGTCGCGAGAGTAAGGCGTTCAGAGCATTTTCGGGACAATGATCGTGCCGAGCACCTCCCTTGGGAAAGGCTCACAGCCTATCCGCCAGATCACGGTGACATTCGTGATGCTCTTGTGCGCAGCGGCCTCGACGCGGTTGAAGAGATCATTGAGGAAGCGAGGCGTGGCGTATATATTTCGGAGGGTGATCGTGGACTTATCCGAGACATGGTGAATCGTGCTCGTGAGCAATTGGCTGGAGAATTAGTGAAGAAAGAAATATCTGTTTCCCTACAGCGTTGGAGCGGCAAGGATTTTGAGCAAATTTTGACTGTAGGCACTAATATTAGCATCTGGATTGATGCAGTGTTCGAAGTAGAGGAGGAGCCTCCGTTCTCGCCGATAAACCTGCGTAATCAAGCCGGACAGATGGGGATCTGAGTTCGATCGCAATTCAGGTTGGCCAAGAGGATGAGGAAAGCCAACCCGATGCTTGCACACTGGTGGACTCAGAATGTGGGTTCCGATAGTTACGACGTGTCTGGAGTTGGGTGGCACAGTCAGGATGAGAAGGGATGGTTCCTGCATAAGAAGGAGATTCACGGAATTGAGGAAGCAATCTCCGAGTCTCTGGTGGAAACCGCAGTGGCAATGATTGAGAGATTGTCAAATCTTCTTTCCCGTGGGGGATTTAAGCTGGTTCAAGATTGACTTGAAAATCTCACATCCATTCTGCGAACAGCCCACCGTTCAGGTCGCCCGACAATTACTGGGTAAGTACCTTGTCCGCAAACATCCGGACGGAATCACCATCGGCCGGATCGTAGAAACCGAAGCCTACGTCGGACCGGAGGATAAAGCCTGCCACGCGGCGCGCGGCAGAACGGCACGCACGGAGGTCATGTTCGGGCCGGCGGGTCACGCCTACGTCTACTTTATCTACGGCTTTTACTACTGCCTAAATATCGTAACGGAAGAGAGGGATTTTCCATCGGCCGTCCTGATCCGCGCGGTGGAGCCGTTGGATGGGGTCGAGTTGATGAAGGCTCGGCGGCGCACTGAGAAGCTGCATAATCTTGCCAGCGGGCCGGGCAAACTCTGCCAGGCCTTCGCTATCGATAAGTCGCTGAACGGCGCGGATGTCTGCGGGAAAGTTCTCTATGTCGAAAATCGCGGCGAGCCGGCGCCGAAGATTTTATCCCGGCCGCGGATCGGCGTGGATTACGCCGGTAAGTGGAAGCACAAACCGTGGCGCTTTTTGATTCGGGGGAGCGAGTTTGTCTCGCGACTGTGAAGCATTATGTGTGGTGATTTTCCCGTGAGGACTCGATCAACGTCGCGATAAGTCTCTAACCTTCGCCAACCTGTGGAACTTCTTAAATTTTTTCTCTTCCCGTTTCTTGTCTTTCGCTCTTTCTTTGACGAGCGCTTGGGTAACCGAGGTCGTGCTTTTTAACATTTCTGATACCTTGCGGATCATCGGTCGCTGCGTCAGCATATTTTAGAGACCGAGAAGTTGGTGTAAGGCTTTTCCTAGTTGTCCGAGATCGTAATCAGAAAGGTGCCCCAATTTGCGACGGACGAGTTTTGCCTCAATCGTGGCAAACGCGGCTTTGATCGCGGAGGGCTTTAAAAGCCCCCCGTGCTGCCAGTCGCGGATGAGGAATTCACCCACTCTAAACGGTCCCTGGGTTTGGCTAGTGATTGCCATGATCAAGAAATCAAGCCCGCTCTCGTTGAACGAGTCCACGCTTATGACCAACGCGGGTCGTTGTTTGGCTGCTGTTTGATCAGAAAACGGGAACGGAACAAGAAGGATGTCGCCGCGCTTATAGCTTGTCGTAGGCGGCATCTTCGTCGTTGTCCCAGATGCGACTGAATGAGGTCTCTGAGATTGTGGCGAAAGCCTTTGTGAGCGCTACGGAATCGTCAGCGTCCGGAAGCAGCACGCCTACCGGAGTATTGGCCGGCAAGTCGATCGGTTCCTCCGGGACGATCACGTGTCCATCATAACGTGCTTTAATAGCCTTCATACTGCTACAAGTTAGCCTTTTTCCAGAGTGCGTGCAAACGCTTCGATCTTTTAGGATAGGGCTTTCGCAAACGCGCGGCGGAGGTAGACGCCGATCAGGTGGCGTTTGTACTCGGCGCTGCCTTCGAGGTCGTCAACAGGATCGGCGGCGTCGGCGAGAACTTTTGCCGCGTCGTCCAACTGCTTTGCGACTTGATCTCTCGGACCGGCGAGCAGGGCATCGGCCTGGTCGGAACGGCAGGGCTTCGGGCTTACGCTGCCGATGGCGGCCCGCGCTTTGGCGATGTTGCGACCGCTTCCATCCACATCCAGTACCAGCGCCAGGCCGAGCGTCGGGCGCTCGTGGGTCTGAAACTTGAGATAGGCAGCGCGTTTAGTCTTGGAGCTCAGTGGAACGTCGATGGCGAGCAAAAGCTCGTCCGGCGCCAGAGCAGTTTCGTAAGCGCCGGTAATCAGCTCGTCTATTTTGAGAATCCGCTCTTTGCCCCGTCCCTGAACGTGCACGTGAGCTTCCAGCGCAAGCAGCAGCGTCGCCGGATCGGAGTGGGGCTCGGCAAAGCAGAGATTTCCTCCGAGTGTCCCGGTCGATCGCACGCGGACGTTGGCGACGTGATGCGCCATCTCGGCGAGAACGGGCACGATTTCCCGCACCGCGCCGGACTTTTCGATGGCCCGGTGTGTGACCGTCGCGCCGATGTGGAGCGAATTATTCCTGGTTTCTATCGTGTTCAGCCCCGGCAGGCCTTTCACGTCCACCAGATGCTCGTAGCGCAAGAGATCATGCTTCATCGCAAGGAGCAGCTCCGTGCCGCCGGCGTAGAGACGCCCTTTCTCCCCGTAGTGCGACAGCATCTCCGCCGCTTCATTCACGGTTTTCGGCTGATGTATCTGGAATCTCCTTAACGGCATCATGACAATTTCCTCGGTAAGCAGTAGGCAGATCTTACGTGCTCGACTTCTTCGTGCCTGCTGCCTCCTGCCTGCTGCCTCTCGCCTTTTTTTCTTTTAGCGCTCGCCAGACCCTCTCCGGCGTCAGCGGGGCGCTGCGAATGCGGACTCCGACGGCGCGCTCGACGGCGTTGGCGATGTTTGCCGCCATGGAGTTGAGCGACGCTTCGCCGCCGCCCTTGGCGCCGTAGGGGCCGACGCCGTCCTGGTTCTCGACCAGGTGTAGCTCGACCTGCTTCGGCAGGTCCGAAAAGCGCGGCAGGCGGTAGTCCAGGATCGACCCGTTCATCAACTGCGGCCCCTGGTAAACCAGCTCTTCGAACAGGCCGATGCCCATTCCCATGGTGGCGGCGCCGATGTCTTGCCCTTCCGCCAGGGCAGGATTGATCGCGAGTCCGACGTCGCCCACGGTGGCGAGTTTCTCCACGGCGATCTTGCCGGTCTCCTGATCGACGGAAACTTCGACGCCGGTACAGGCGGTTTCCCAGAAGACCGGCAACTGAGCGAACTTGCCCGCTTTGCGAATGTAAGCGCGGCCGATGACTTCGCCGTCGGGCAGCCCGTAGAACTTGCTGATGACTTCGGACCAGTTGAGTTGGGCTTCGCCGCAGCGCACGCCGCCGCGAATGGCTTGAATCTGCTCGACCTTGACCTTGAGCACGTCCGCGGCCATCACCACCATCTGCTGGATCGCCTCGCGGCTCGCTTCCAAAACGGCGCTGCCCATCAGCGTCGTGGTGCGGCTTGCGCCGGTGGAGCGGTCGTAAGGCGTGATCGCGGTATCCGACGACACCACGTAAACTTTTTCGAATGGAACTCCCAACTCTTCGGCCGCGATCTGCGGAATAACCGTGTGGCTTCCCTGGCCCAGCTCGGTGCTGCCGATCATGATCGTCACCGAGCCGTCGGCGTGAACGCGCACCGCCGTCGAAGTCAGCGGATAGGCGCCGGCATCGCTGGTGGAGCACGCGACGCTGCGGCCGTGGCCTTTCGGCACGGATTCATTCAAGCCGATCGCTTCCGCGACGATTTCCAGATCTTCCTTCAGCGTGCCGTCGAAAGAACGCATCTTGGGAAAGAATTCTTCTCCCGGTTTGGCGACGTTCGCGAGGCGGAATTCATATGGGTCTTTGCCGATTTTTTTTGCCAGCTCGTCGATCTGCGATTCTCCCGGCAGCGTCACCTGGGCGCAGCCGAAGCCGCGGTACGAGCTGGCCGGCACCGTGTTGGTGTAAAATGAGCAGTTGTCGATCTGGACGTTGGGAATCGAGTAAGGCCCGACGCAGCGGTTGGTCGATTTCTCGACCACGAGCGGGCTGTTCTCGGCGTAGGCACCGGTGTTCATGTAAATCCGCGCCTGGCGCGCGATGATCTTCCCATCGGCATCCACCGCCGTGCGCATCCACGTATAGGCGTCGTCGCTCCGTGTCGTGAGCATCGCCTCTTCGATCGTCAGTTGCAATTTTACAGGCCGTTTGGCTTTCCACGAGCAGGCGGCGGCGAGCGGCTCGATCTTGGTGTAGGACTTGCTCCCGTAGCCGCCGCCGACGAACGGGACAATCAAGCGGACCTGACTCACCGGCAGGTTGAAAATCGACTTGAGATCGTGGCGCACCATGAACGGATGTTGCGCCGAGGAGTAGACCGTGACGCCGCTGTCGCCGACATCCGCGATCGCGACGTAGGCTTCCATAGCATACGCATAGGTCATGGGAAAATAGTATTCGCCTTCGACGACGGCCGCGGCTTTCTTGAAGGCCGCTTCAACGTCGCCCCACTTGATATGCGCCTCCTGGCAGATATTCGTTCCGCGGCCGGCGGCGACTTCTCCTTCGAAGCCGCGGAGCGCGCCGGCCTCGAACTTCCTCTCGTGCAGCAGCGGCGCGTCTTTGGCCATAGCATCTTCGGGAGTCAAGACGGCTTTCAGCTCTTCGTATTTAACTTCGATGTGTTCGAGCGCTTCGAAAGCGGTGCGTTCGTCGACGGCGACCGCCGCGGCGACGGGCTCGCCGACATAGCGCACTTTCCCGATGGCGAGCAGCGGATGGTCCTTAACGGCGTGGCCGTAATACGGGTCCAGCCCCTCCAGATCGTTGCCGGTAATGACGCAATAGACGCCCGGCCGCGACGCCGCGCGTGAAGCGTCGATGGAGAGAATCCTTGCGTGAGCGTACGGGCTCCGCAAAACTTTGGCGTAGGCCATGCCGGTGAGCTTCACGTCGCTCACGTAGGTCGCCTTCCCGGTGACTTTCGCGCGCCCGTCCCGGCGCGGCACGGAATGATTGACTACGTGGAAGTCGGTTTTCTTTTCCGCGCTCATGCTGATTCCAAGTAAAAAGGAAAAAGTAAAAAGGAAAAAGTTTCGGAATTCATTTTTGCCTTTTACCTTTTTACTTTTTACTTACTTTTTCGATCGCGGCAACGATCGAGACATAACCGGTGCAGCGGCAGATGTTGCCGTCCATGTAGTGAACGATTTGATCGCGCGACGGCTGCGGATTCTCATCCAGCAGCGCCTTGGCCGCCAGGATCATTCCCGGCGTGCAAAAGCCGCACTGAAAGGCGAACTCGTCGATGAACGCCTGCTGAACCGGATGGAGCGCGCCGTCGGGCTTGGCGAGCCCTTCGATCGTGACGACGCTGCGGTCCCGCGCCTCGTAGGCGAGCAAGGTGCACGAGCTGACCGGCAGGCCGTCAACTAAAACCGTGCAGGCGCCGCAGACCTGAACCTCGCAGGAGATCTTCGTGCCGGTGAGATTCAGCCGCTCGCGCAGGACTTCGGCCAGAGTCTCCTGGTGCTCGCATTCGGTCTCAACCTGATGTCCGTTCAATTTGAAAGATAACTTCAAGGGCTTACCTCTTTTGTTTCCTTGAAAAGCGAAGCTATTTAATCACTACGGGTTTAATTCCCCGCAGCTTGCTGCGTAATGGCGATTCCAAGTCTTCTCAAGGTCCGTCATTCCCGCATGCTTTTAGCGGGAATCCAGGCGAGACTCGGACTGGACCCCCGATAAAAACATTCGGGGGTGACAACTTTGGAGAAAATTATCATAAAGTTCTTTCGGTACCCCGCAGCTTGCTGCGGGGTAGTTCATTCAATCATAGTGCGGCAGAATCTCCTCCGACCAAAGGGTCATCTGCTTGAGCAAGCTGTCGATGGTCGGATAGATGATTTTAAGCTCAAAGTGCTGCACGCCGTTCTCGATAAACTCATCGATCCTCCGGCGCACGTCGCTCACCGACCCGAAGATGTGGCGGTCGAGGGCGAACTGCATATTGTCGATGTCCCGTTCGTAGCTCGTGCTGCTGGTCTTGATCGTCGGCATCGCGAGATTGAGCGCTTCGTCCCGCGACTTGGCGATGGTCGCAAGCTTCTCGACGGCGATGGTGATCTTGGACGGGTCGCGGCCGTTAGCTCTAGCGGTTTCCGCCAGAATATCGCAGCCAACCTTCATCTCCTTGGGAGAGAGCCAGCCGGGAATCCAGCCTTCGCCGTATTTACCGGCGCGCTTGGCCGCCAGCTTCATCCAGCCGCCGACCCAGACCGGCGGATGAGGTTTCTGCACCGGCTTGGGGAAAATCTCCGCGTTTTTAAAGGCGATGAATTTTCCCTCGTACGAAGCCACAGGCTGCGTCCAGATCGCCTTCATGGCCTCGATGTATTCGTCGGTGCGGTCGCCCCGCTTCTCATAGGGGACGCCGAAGACGCCGAATTCGTCCGACTCGCGCGTCGCCTTCGAGCCGAGACCGACGCCGACGATCAGCCGTCCCTTGGCCAGCCAGTCCAGCGTGGCATATTGCTTCGCGGCGTATATCGGATTGCGGCAGGGCATGACGAGGCAGGCCACGCCCAACGTGATCGTCCTGGTCTCGGCGGCGAGGTAGGACAGGATCGACGTGGCCTCGTAGAAATTCGCATCCTGCGTGTCGGTGATAGCCTCCGCCGCGCCGGAGGAGATGTGATGGCGGTGCATCTCCGAGCTCCAGACCACATGGTCGTGCACCCAGACCGAATCGAAGCCCAATTCTTCCGCTTCCTTTGTCGCCTTGACGATATTCTCGACGCTCGAAAGCGGTCCCGAGTTCGGAACGCGCACGCCAAATTGAATCTTGTGCATGGCCAGCCCCTATATCTGTTCGGTGATTTCGACCTTGTGATACTTCAAGTGGCGGTTGTACCAGTCGACCACGTTGGCGGCCACGTCGTCGAAATAATCGTTGTAAATTCCATAGTGCGTGGTCTGTTTGTAGAGGACCAATTTTTTCGGCTCGCCGGCCTTTTCGTACAGCCGCACCGACTGCGCCTCCGGCGTCACCGCGTCGTGTTCCACGGCGATAAACAGCACGCCGCGCGGCGCGATCTTGTGGACGACATCCTCGGGGCTGTATTCGATGATCGCCTCGGCGCATTGCAGCGGCATCTGGTCGGGAATCTTGTCCGCGACCTCTTTCTTGATCGTCGTCGTTTTGCGCTCCGGCGTCGCCACCATGATCTCTTCGCGCGCGCGGACGATTTCGCCCGCGCCTGTGAGCGCGCGCTTTTTGCGGTCCTCCTCAATGCGCTTCAAATAGTCCACCCATTCATATTCCCGCCGCATCGAGTGGAGCCAGTCCCGGCCGTTGCTGATGCCGAGGTAGCAGACGGCGCATTTGACACGCTCGTCGATCGCCGCGACATAGACGGCATTTCCTCCGCCGGTCCCACCCGAGCCATAGGTGGCGATCCGGTTCGGGTCGACGTCGGCGCGCGTCTGCATATAGCTGATGGCGTTGCGTATGTCTTCCACCTGCCACTTGGGCATGACCCACTGGCGATCTTTGCCTTCGCTGTCGCCCCAGCCGCGGTAGTCGAAGCAGAGGCAGGCATAGCCCGCCGCGCAGAGCTTCTCGAACATCAGGATGTAATGCTTGGCATCCTTGAGGCCGAGAAAGCCGGGGCCCTGAACGATTCCGGGCCACGGTTTGCCCGCGTCTCCGTCGGGCAGATAGATGTTAGCGCTGAGTTTGTCGCCTTCGCTGTAAAAAGTGACCTTCTCGGTTCGCATGGTTTCCCCGTTTTCGGTTACGCCCGGACTTTAGGCAGAACTTCCTGGCCCAAATAGTCGATCTGTTGATACCAGTCGGCGTAGCGGAAGCGCAGGTCGTAAACGATATGATTGAGCCCGGCTTCTTCGTACCGCTTGGTGTCGCGCGCGATATCCGCCGGTGTGCCGGCGATGAGCAGCCCTTCGATGTCCTCCACCTTGGAGAATGTGCCGGATGGCGGTTTGACCCAGGTCTTCTTGCTGGGCGCGTTGCCTTCGGCGATCAGACCCTTGACGTTAACCTTGCCGAGCGCGACGTCCCGGTTCTTATCGATGCTGGTGATGGGGATCGCGCCGGTGGTCACCATCGGTCGTCCCGCCAGCTTGCACTGCTCTTCGAGGTACTTCACCATCTTATTAAAAGTAGCCGTGGGAATACGTCCGGGCATCCAGCCGTCGCAGTAGTCCGCGGCGCGGCGGCAGGAAGCCGGGGTGCCGCCGCCGTACCAAATCGGAATCTTTTTGCTCGGCGTCGGCCTGAGCTCGACGTCTTTGAAGTCGTAATAGTCGTCTTTGTAGCTGATCTTTTCGCCGGCCCAGAAGCGGCGGCAGAGCTGGGCGTTGATTTTTGCTATGTTGGCGCGATCTTGTAGAGTCGTCTTCTTATGACCCGCCGCTTCGAATTCGTGGGGAAAGGTCCCGAGGCCGAGACCCATGATAATATTGCTGTCGCAGAACGTGCTCAAGCCCGCCATGGACTGGGCCAGATGAATCGGATGGCGGTGCGAGATCATCGTCCCGGTGCCGAGGGTAAGTTTTTTGCAGACCGTCGCGACGGCTGCGAGTATCAACAGGCCCTCGATATGGGTATTATCCTCGCCTTCCATTCCATGCGGTTCGAAGACCAGATGGTCTCTCACCCAAACGGAATCGAAACCGTAGGCCTCCGCCTTTTTCGCTCCTTCGATGCATCTTTCGGCCGAGCCATACTCGCAAAAATGCGGCAGCAGCAGTCCGAACTTCAACTTGGTAGCCATGTTTAGTCTCCTTTTTTGATCTCTGCGGGTCTAATTCTCCGCAGCTTGCTGCGATAAGCTAATTTCCTTTCCGAAGACCGTCATTCCCGCATGATTTAAGCGGGAATCCAGGCGAAACCGGAACTGGACCCCCGATAAAAACATTCGGGGGTGACGCCTTCGGGATAATTCTCATCGTTCTTCTGATGCCCCGCAGCTCGCTGCGCGGTGGTTCATTCACGGCCCGTATCCTTCCAACAGTTGATCGAGATCAGTTAACGCTTTAATCGAATCGGCTTTCTTTGTCCAACTGACCGCTATCGCCAGGGCGTTGACCAGAGAAAAGGCCGGTGTCAGCGAGTTGACCGTGGTGTGCAGCCCGCGCTTCGCGTAGAGGCAAGCGTCCGCGGCCTTGGCGATGGCCGAGCTGGGAAAGTCCGTAATCCCCAAAATGGGTGCGCCGACTTTCTTAGCGTGCTGCAGGGCGACCTGGACTTCCCGGGGCACCTGCAGGAAGTCGATGGCGATCAAGACATCCTGTTTTTCCATCAACGCCAGTTGCTCCAACAGCGAAGTTCCTCCGGTCAGAAACAGCCAGCGCGTGTCTTTCTTGACGCGGACGAGGCGGAAGTGCAGCAGGTAGGCGAGGGCCATGGAGGCGTTTAAACCGATGATGAAGACCTTGCGCGCCCGCCAGATAATCTCCGTCGCCTTGTGAAAATCCGGAAACGACGCGGCCTGCAGGGTCTCTTGTAAGAGCTGGATGTCCCGCTTGATGAGCTTTGCGAAGATATTCTCGTCGTTGCCAAGCTCGGCGAAGGTCTCTTCCATCCGGGCCGCGGCGCGCAGCTTGCCGCGCATCTGCTTCTGAATCTCCCGCTTGAAATGGGGAAACCCCTTGTAGCCCAGGCTCTTGGCGAACCGCACCACGGTCGATTTGCTGACCCCCACGGCCTGGGCGAGGTCGTTCACGTTCGAGAGCAGCAGCGCGGCGCTGTCGGCTTGCAGGTAGTGGCCGAGTCGTTTTTGCGCGCCGTTCAGCGAATCGGTCTTGGCGAAGATCTGTTTGATGGGAGGCATGAAACTTTTGTTTCAAATATCCCACGGAAACTTTCTTGTCAATCCGGTTGACAGAATTTTTTCAGCGCGATAATTAAGTCTATCGTTCAAAAATTCGCAGGAGGAACCTTCCATGGCGACCAAGATGACCAAAGAATTCGCAGTCCATCCGTATCTTCAGTTCATGATCGACACCTACAGCCCGTATAAGAAGTGGATCGAGTCGGAGGGCATTCCGATTATAAGCGGCTCGTATGTGCCCGACGTGCGCGACGTCAAGCTGGGAGACTGGAAGCGGCGGGGAGTCAAAGGCGCTTACCTGACCTTTTCGGATCAGTTAGTGGCAG
>JBGPGE010000025.1:0-44778 GCA_041483675.1 Binatia bacterium | reverse complement strand
TTAGTTTCTCGTAGAACGGGTGACTCACCGGCCGCGGTAGCTCGCTCACCGCCACCCACATCCCTGTCTGCTCTTCGTGTGTTCGTTGTCCCATCGCCATGCAACAAACTGTAGTACAATGTATCCTTCGTGTCGATCCTTATCACCACCGGTCACCCAGTTTATTCTCGACTTTCACCACGGGCTGCTAGAGCGAGGATTGCTTCTCGCGGAGCCATTGGCTAGATTCATACAAGACCACTACCGCAATGTATCGCAAAATCCTCATAGGGAGCCTTCTGCTCGTCTTCACCGGCCTCTGGCTGTGGAGTGGCGCGATGGCGGCGCAACCCGCCCGGAGCGGAGCGGTCAACTACAAGCTGGTTCCCAACTTGGAGGCGATGAAGGATTCTTCTGCGACGCCGGACTTTGCGCTGCCGCTGCTTGCGGAGGGGGGGGCGGCGCCCAAGTCTTCGCTCTGGCAGAGAGTGCGCCGGTGGTGGAAGCCGGCGGCGATCGACGGCGCGGAGAGGAAGGTTTCGTTGACCGACTTCCGCGGCAAGCTTGTGATGTTGAATTTCTGGGCTAGTTGGTGCGTGCCGTGCCGCGAAGAGATGCCGCAGATGGAGCGGCTCTACCAGGAGTACAAAGCAAGGGGTTTTGTGATCGTCGCGGTCAACGTGAAGGACAACCGGGGCGACGCGCTGGCCTTCGTTCGGGAGCTTAAGTTTACCTATCCCGCGCTGTTTGATCCCGAGGGCGAAGTCGGCCTGCTCTATGGCGCATGGGGTTTGCCGACGACCTACCTGATCGGTTCCAAAGGCGAGGGGCTCGCCAGGATGTGGGGCCCGGCCAAGTGGGACGGCGCGGGGGCCAAGCAGGTGATCAAAGACTTGCTGGACGGCAAGCGATGACGGAAATCAGCTTCTTTGTCGCTTTCACCTCCGGCCTCCTCTCCTTTCTCTCTCCCTGCGTGCTGCCGGTAATCCCGTCCTATCTCTCCTTCATCTCCGGCGTGTCGCTTGAAGAGATGCAGGGCGCGCAAGGCCGGGGCGTGGTTCGTCGCCGAGTCGTGATCAACTCGCTGGCGTTTATTCTGGGCTTTTCCGTTGTCTTTGTCTCGCTCGGTGTCTCGGCCGGCTTTTTGGGTGGTCTGTTCGCCGGCTATCGCAGCTTGATCCGGGTGTCGGGCGGCCTGTTGATCATAGTCGTGGGCGTCTATCTCCTGGGGTTTTTGAAAATATCGTTCCTTGATCGCTACTTGCAGGTCAATCTCAAAGACAAACCGGCGGGCTACATCGGCTCCGCGTTGGTCGGCGTCACGTTCGCCGTGGCCTGGATTCCCTGCGTCGGGCCGATTCTCGGCGCGATCCTCACCTGGGCGGCGACTTCGAGCCGGCCGAGCGAGGGCATTTTTCTTCTGAGCAGCTATGCGGCGGGCCTTGCGCTCCCGTTTTTTTTGAGCGCCGTCGCCATCGACTCTTTTTTTGAGTTCTCTCAGGCGTTCCGCCGTTACCTCCGCTACGTTCACGTCGTCGCCGGCATTCTGCTGGTCCTGGTCGGCGTGTTGCTGGTCACGGACTACTTCACGATGCTCAATATCTACGCGATCCGGTTCACTCCGCGGTGGCTGTTGGAGCGGCTGTAACCTGCGGCTCGCGCGGACGCGGACGCTTCCGCGCCCAGGTTTGACCTCCTCGTAGGTAAGTGCTAGTTTTTTTAACGTTCGACCGCCGAATCTCCGGCAATCTCGCATAAATTCCGTAAGGCAAGGTTTTGTGAAAAACAATCAAATGGAAGAGCATATCCGCGCGATCCTCCAATCCATCGGAGAAGATCCCGAGCGGGAAGGGCTCAAAAAGACCCCGCACCGTGTCACCGAAGCGCTGGCGTTTCTGACCCGCGGCTACCATATGGACCCGGACCAGGTGATCAACAACGCCGTGTTCACCGAAGACTACGAAGAGATGATCGTCCAGAAAGACATCGACTTCTTCTCTCTCTGCGAACACCACCTGCTCCCGTTCTTCGGCAAGGCGCACGTGGCCTACCTGCCGCGCCACAAGATCATCGGCGTCTCCAAGCTGGCCCGGCTGGTCGATGTCTTTGCCCGCCGGCTTCAGGTCCAGGAGCGGCTGACGAGCCAGATCGCGACGACGATCATGGAGAAGCTCAATCCCCTGGGCGCTGCGGTCGTCATCGAGGCGGAACACCTCTGCATGCGGATGCGCGGCGTGGAGAAGCAAAACTCGCTGGTCATCACCAGCACGCTGCTGGGCGCCTTCAGGACCCGGCAAGAGACGCGCAACGAGTTCATGAACCTGATCCGCCAAAAGAGCTAAGAGGGGTTCGGATGGAAGTAAAGTTTAGAGATCAGCAGGCCGAGCACTTAAGGACGGACCTTCTCGCTATTCCGGTTAAAGAGAGCGAGATCGAAGGACCGTTGCTGCGCCGGCTGGACCGCCGGCTGCGGGGCGGGCTCGCGGAGCGAATCCGCCGGAGCCGGTTCACCGCGTCGGAGGGGAGCGCGCTGCTTTACACCACGAGCGGGATGCTCCCCGCGGCGAATCTCCTGCTCATCGGATTGGGAAAAGGAGCGGAGATCGACGCCGACTCCTGGAGAAAGACGGGCGCGCGGGCGCGCAAGGAGGCCGCGGGGCAGGGGGCTCGGGAGATCGGCTTTTTCTTCGCGCCGGACAAGGATGGCGAGAGCGCCGCCGCGGCGGCGGTCGAAGGAATGTCGCTCGCTTCTTATCAGTTCGACAAGTATCGGTCGGAACGGAAGCCGGCGACCGCGATTCAGAGCGTGACGTTTTTCCGGCCCGGCTTAAAGAGCGGCGACGCGCTGGCGCGCGCCGCGCGTCTCGCCCAGGATGTCGCACCGGGCGTCTGCCTGGCCCGCGATCTGGTCAACGAGCCGCCTTCGGTCACCACCGCGCGCTTCCTGGGAGAGCAGGCGCGGCGCCACTGTCGCGGCCGGGGACTCGCCGTAGAGGTGTGGAACAAGAAAAAGATTCAGCAGATGAAGCTGGCGGGTCTGCTGGCGGTCAATCGGGGAAGCGTGGAAGAGCCGCGCTTTATCGTCATTCGCTATAAGCCGCAGGGAAAGGCGAAGAAGAGAGTCGCGCTGATCGGCAAGGGGATCACCTTCGACTCCGGCGGCCTCTCGCTCAAAACGGCGAAGTCGATGGAGACGATGAAACTCGACATGGCGGGCGCCGCCGCGATCATCGGCGCCATGAGCCGGCTGTCCGTGCTCCGGCCGCAAGTCGAAGTGACGGGCTATATCCCAACCACGGACAATTTACCGAGCGGCAGCGCGCAGAAGCCGGGGGACGTCATTCGCTATTTGAACGGCAAGACGGTCGAAGTCCTGAACACGGACGCCGAGGGAAGGTTGATTCTGGCCGACGGCCTGGCGCTCGCGGCCAAGGATAAGCCGGATTATATGATCAACCTGGCGACGCTCACGGGCGCCTGTATGGTCGCCCTGGGCAACGAAGTCGCCGGAATTTTCAGCAATCGGCAGGCGCTGGCGGAGAAGCTGATCGGTTGCGGGAAAGAGGCGGGGGAGAAGCTCTGGCAGCTTCCGCTGGTCAAGGAATATCGCGAAGAGATCAAAAGCAGCGTCGCGGATATCAAAAATATCGGCGGCTCCTACGGCGGCGCGATCACCGCCGCTCTGCTGCTGCAGGAGTTTGTGGATGGTCTTCCCTGGGCGCATCTCGATATCGCGGGACCGGCGTTTGCGGAGAAAGAGAGCCCCCTCTGCCCCAAAGGCGGGACGGGATTCGGCGTGCGGACACTGCTTAAATTTTTGTCGAGCCTTTGACGATCGACAACGGGCAACCGTAGGGGCGACCGGCCCCCCTACACATTCACGCCTCGGATTTTTTTACACGGATTCAAAGAAAGGAAAATCATGGCAAACGTTCTACAGGTAAGCGACAGTGACTTCGAGGCGGAGGTGATTCGCTCCAATCTCCCGGTGCTGATCGACTTCTGGGCGCCCTGGTGCGGCCCATGTAAAGTCATCGCGCCGGTGGTGGAGGAGCTGGCCGGCGAATATCAGGGACGGCTTAAGGTGGCGAAGATGAACGTCGATGACAATCCGCTAACCCCGTCGCGCTACGGCGTGCGCGGAATCCCCAATCTCATCATCATCAAGGGCGGCGTCGTGAAAGAGCAAATCGTCGGCGCCGCGCCGAAAGCGAAGCTGGTGCAAGCGATCGAAGGCGCGCTGTAAATGGACCGCGGACCGCCGACCGCAGACCGGAGACGGTCGGCGGTCGGCGGTCTGTTGTCTCTCAAAAGGTGAACCGTCGCATACTGACGTTGATCAGCAAGCCGACGCCGATCATCATGGACACCATCGATGATCCGCCGTAGCTCAAGAGCGGCAGCGGAATCCCCACAACCGGCATCATGCCGGTGACCATCGCCGCGTTGATCACCACCTGCCAGAAGAAGATGCTCAGCATGCCGAAGGCGAGGATCGCTCCAAGCCGGTCTTTGGCCCGGGCCACGATTCTGAGCGCCACCACCATCAACCCAAAGTAGAGCCCAAGCAGGATCGCGCAACCGAAAAAACCCCACTCTTCGGCAAACACGGCGAAGGCAAAATCGGTATGCTGCGCAGGCAGAAAATCGAGCCGGTTTTGCGTCCCGTTGAGAAAGCCTTTTCCGAAAAATCTCCCGGAGCCGACGGCGATCTTGGACTGGATGATGTGGTAACCGGCGCCGAGCGGGTCGAGGTCCGGATTGAGAAACGTCAGGATGCGGTCGCGCTGGTAAGACTTTAAAAAATGCCAGGCGATGGGCAGCAGCGCCAGCCCGGTGGCGACCAGATAGAGAAAAGAGCGGATGCGCAGCCCCCCCATCAAGACCACGCTCATGAAAACCAGCACCAGGACGACCGCGGTGCCCAGGTCGGGCTGGACGAGCGTCAGCAGGGCGAGCGGCGCGACCAGCAGAAACGGCACCGAGAGGTCGCGCAGCCGGTAGCCGTCGAGCGGCTCGTCGTACTGGAAAAATTTTGCCAGCGCGACGACGAGCGCGGGCTTGGCGACTTCGGAAGGTTGGAGAGTAAGAAATCCCAGGTTGAGCCAGCGCTGCGAGCCGCCGCCGATCGATCCGATGACAAGGACGAGCAGCAGCGCCCCCAGAACCGCGCCATAGACCGGGTAGGCGAAGCGGTCGATGTGATGATAATCGAAAGTCAAAGCGCTCAGCATCACGACGATGCCCAGCAGGAACCAATAGAGCTGCTTCCAGGCGAGAACGCCGGACCGGTGCTCGGTGACGCTGTAGTTGGCGCTATAGATCGTGAGGATTCCCAGCGCGGCGACCGCGACGCTGACGGCGAGGATCGTCCAGTCGAAATGCGACGCCAGCCTGCGGTCAATCAGCACGCGTCCCTCCCGGCCTGCCGGCAAGCTGCTCGCCCGCAGGCGGCGGCGAGGTCCGGCCGGCAACGTACTTTTCGATAATCTTTTTTGCGATGGGCGCCGCCGCCGCGCCGCCGTGACCACCGTGTTCCACCAATACCGCAACCGCGATCTCGGGTTTTTCCGCCGGCGCAAAGGAGATAAACCAGGCGTGATCGCGGACCAGATAGGCGAGCTGTTCGCTCTTAACGATATTGCCTTTCATCTCGACGACCTGAGCGGTGCCGGTTTTGCCGGCGATCCGGACGAGCGGAGATTTTGCCGCGCCGCCGGTTCCTTCTCCGCTGTTTACCGCGTCCGCCAGCGCCTCGCGCACCCGCTCAAGCGTGGATTGCTTGAGCGGCAGGGAGCGGATCTTCTCCGGCCCGTATTCACGGATCACGGTGCCGTCGAGCGATTCCACCTTGCGCACAAACCACGGCCGATAGACGGTTCCTCCGTTGGCGAAGGCGGCGTAGAGGTTAGCCATCTGGAGAGGCGTCACGGTGAGATAACCCTGCCCGATCGCCAACGACGGCGTCTCTCCGGGAAACCAGGGCTGGCCGTAGCGTCTCTGCTTCCACTGGCTGTCCGGAACCAGGCCGCCCTTCTCGTCCTCGAGCGCGATGCCGGTTTTTTCCCCGAGCCCGAGCGCGCGGGCGTAGTTGGCGATCCGGTCCACGCCGAGGCGTTGGCCGATCTGGTAAAAATAGACGTCGCAGGATTGGACCAGCCCTTTGTGGAGATCGACCGCCCCGTGCCCTTCCTTTTTCCAGTCGCGGAAGGCTCGGTTGCCGAACATCATGGATCCTTTGCACGACAGCTGTGTGTCGGGATGGATCGCGCCTTCTTCCAAGGCGGCGATGGCGAGAATCAGCTTAAACGTGGAGCCCGGCGGATATTGTCCCTGGATCGCCCGGTTATTGAGCGGGTGCAGGTGGTCGCGCGTGAGGGCCCGCCATTCGTCGCCGGTGATCCCCCGGGCGAAGGCGTTGGGATCGAAGGCCGGCGTGCTGATCATGGCGAGAATAGCGCCGGTATTGACGTCCAGCGCCACCACGGCGCCCTCCTTTCCCTGGAAAGCCTGCGCGGCGATTTCCTGAAGCTCCCAATCCAGAGTGAGGGAAACGTTAAACCCCGGCGCGTCCGCGACTTCGTGCAACGTCCGGACGCGACGGCCCAGGGCGTCCACTTCCACCTGTTGGCCGCCGCTGCGGCCGCGCAGAAATTCTTCCCACGTGCGTTCCAGGCCGAACTGGCCGATCTCGTCGCCCATAGCATAGCCCTTGACCTTCTGCAGCTTTAACTGTCTGGGGCCGATCTCGCCGAGATAGCCGAGCAGGTGAGCCGCCATGCTATTCATCAGATAGCTGCGCCGCGGCCGGGTGCGGAGCGTCACCCCAGGCAGTTCGAGTTGATGGGACTCGACCGCGACCACCGTGCGCCAGTCGACGTCTCTTCCCAAAACGATCTCTTCGAAAGGAGGACGGCCTTTGTTCTCTTCGAGCAGGTCCAGAAACTCGTTGACATCCCGGCCCAGGAAGCGCGCCAACCCGCCCAGCGTTTTCTCCCGCTCCGGCGCGTCTTCGGGGACGAACAGGAGATCGAAGGAGGGGCGGCTGTCGACCAGAAGCTGGCCGTTGCGATCGAAGATCATCCCCCGCGTCCCGGGAATCCGTTTGAGCCGGATGCGGTTATTCTCCGAGAGATAGGTGTAGCGCTCGCCTTCAACGATTTGCAGAAAAAAAAGACGGCCGACGAGAAAGACGAGCGCGACGCAAACGATGGCGAACAGGACCTGCGTGCGCTGGCGAAACTCCGGCGGAACCTCTTTTTGAGAGCTTAGGGGGATCATGACCGCACTATAGCACAGGCATCCGCATCTCTTCGAGGTAACTCTGGCCGCGCTTGAGTAAGGAAAAAATTCCTGGGGCTAAGACGGCCGCGAGCATCGCATCGACGAGAGTGTACTTCAGCGCGCCGGCGCCCAGCCCTTCCGTCGCCAGGAACAGCGTCCATACCCCTTGCAACGCGGCGACCTTGATCCACGAGGCGAAAAACACCACCGGCGCGCTCGACAGAGAGCTGTGGACCCAGATCGCGCGCGAGCTGAGATAGACGGCGAGAAAGACCAGCGAGAAGGCGAAGGCGTTGAGGCCGAGCACGCCGCCGGCGGAAAAGACATCGACGGAGTAGCCCAGAGCGAAAGATCCCACCACGGCGCCGACCGTAGGATGATTCAATCCCAGATAGACACAGAGGACCAGGGCCAGGTCCGGAACAAACCGACCCAACGGCAGAAGGTGGCGGAGCACGGTGGTCTGCAACAGCACGACCAGAAAACCGGCCACGATAAAGAGAAGAAATAATCTCATTTCACGCCTACGTTCACTCGACCCGACGCCGGCCCTAGTCTTGAGCCTGCGCCGGCTGCCCGCGCACCACGAGAACTTCCTCGATGCGGGACGGATCGACCGCGAGGTTGATCTCGACGTACTGGAACAGCCCGAAGCTCTTCTTCTGAACTTTCGAGATGGTTCCTACGAGGAGCCCCTTGGGGAAGATTCCATCCAGGCCCGAGGTGACCAGCCGCTCTCCCTCCTGAAGATCTTCGCTGCGCTTAACATATTTCATGATCGGTCCGGTTTCCAGGGAGCCCGTTACGATTCCACGGGCGCGGCTTTGCTGCGTCAGCACGTCCACCCCGCTGTGAGGGTCCGTGATCAGCAGGACCTTGGCATTCTTCGAGGTGGCGGAGACGACCTGACCGACCACTCCCATGAGAGAGACGACGCCCATGCCTTTATTCACCCCGTGGCTTGTTCCCTTATCCAGCAGGACGCTGTTAAACCAGGTGCTGGCGCTGTTGCCGATCACCGAGGCGGTGATCGAGCCGGCGGGCAATTCGGTGCGAAAATCCATAAGCTCGCGCAGCCGCTTGTTGGTTGCTTCCGCTTCGAGAAGACGGTTTCTCTCGGCCTCCAACTCGACGATATGGGATCGCAGCCGGTCGTTCTCGGCGCTGAGACCGATGAGGGCGAGATAACCCTGGTATACGTTCTTGGTCCCTGAGACGACGGCGCGCACGCCGGTCTGAAACGGACGAATCAAGGCGATCAATATCGGACCGATCGGATCGGCCCGGCTTTCCCCTTTCGCGGCGGGAGCGACGAGATAAAGTGACAGCAGAACGCAGAGGAACGAACTTACCAGGACTTGATAGCGGCGAACAAAGGAAAGCATGGAGCTCTCAGCCCGCGCTCAACGGCGGGTTGCGGTCAATCGCGGTCTAACTGGTTGCGACCTCCTTCAACAACGTCAACTCATCCAGGGCCTTGCCCGCGCCCATGACTACCGCCGTGAGCGGGTCGTCGGCCAGCACCACCGGCAGTCCGGTCTCTTCGCGCAACAGCAAGTCCATGTTTCGCAAAAGCGCCCCTCCGCCGGCGAGGACGATGCCGCGGTCCACGATGTCCGAGGCCAGCTCCGGCGGCGTGCGTTCGAGCGAGATCTGGACCGCCTCGACGATCTGATTGAGCGGCTCGACCAGCGAATCGCGGATCTCCTTGTCGGTGATGACGACGGTCTTGGGAACGCCGGAAACTAGGTCCCGCCCTTTGATCTCCATAGTTTGTATTTCATCGCCGGGATAGGCCGAGCCGATCGTAATTTTGATCAACTCCGCGGTCCTCTCGCCGACCAACAACTTGTATTTCCGCTTGATGAACTGGGCGATGGCCTCGTCCATTTTGTCGCCGCCGACGCGGATCGAGCGGGAAAAGACGATCCCCGAGAGCGAGATGACGGCGACCTCGGTGGTCCCGCCGCCGATGTCGACGATCATGCTGCCGGTGGGCTCGGTGATCGGCAGGCCGGCGCCGATCGCGGCCGCCATCGGCTCTTCGATGAGATAGACCTCCCTGGCCCCCGCCGATTCCGCAGACTCCCTGACCGCCCGCTTCTCGACCTCGGTGATGCCGAACGGCACGCCGATGATGATTCTGGGACGCACGAGGGTGTGGCGGTTCTGCACTTTGCGGATGAAATAGCGCAGCATCGCTTCGGTGATCTCAAAATCCGCGATCACGCCGTCTTTGAGCGGGCGAATCGCGACGATACTGCCCGGCGTTCTGCCGAGCATTTTTTTCGCTTCCGCTCCGACTGCGAGGACCTTCTTGCCGCCGCGCTCGTTTCTGTGCTGCACAGCGACGACCGACGGCTCGTTACAAACAATCCCCTCGTTTTTAACGTAGATCAGAGTGTTGGCGGTTCCTAAATCGATCGCTAGATCGTTCGAAAACAGGCTGAATAGGGAATCCAGCATTAACAAAACTCCTTTTGATTCCCGGAAGACGAGCTAAGTTCTTGAGAAAATAACAAATTTGTTCCGCGGTAGCAAGATGACGCCGAAACGTAGAACGGGGGTCCTTCAAGAGGCTCGGCGGTTGCAATGACGCGACTCATTCCTTATCATAAAAAACCTGCCGGCCGGCCGGTCTTCGGCGTGAAAGGATTCACCAATAATGCTTGATTTTCTGCGCAAACGAAAGCGATCGTGGGTCGTCATCTTCCTGCTTCTGCTGGTGATCGTCGTCTTCGTGCTGTTCTACGGCGGCAAGCGGCTCAACGAGCAGGCGGCGGATGAGGTGATGAAGATCAACGGCGAGACCATCAGCCGGCGCGAGTTCGCGCTCCATTTTCAGCGAGTCCTCGACCAGTATCGCGAGCTTTTCAAAGGGTCGCTGACGGAGGAGTTGATCCGAGAATTGAAACTTAAAAACAAAGTCCTCGACGAACTCATCCAGCGCCGTTTACTTCTGCAAGAGACGCGCAGGCTCGCGTTGGACGCGACGGAGGAAGAGTTGTCGGAGGCGATTGCGCGCATGCCCGAGTTTCAAGTCGACGGCCGGTTCAGCAAGAATCGCTACCTTCAGATCATGCGGCAGAGCCGCATCGCGCCCGGTCAGTTCGAGGCGGAGCGCGGCGAACAGATCGCCATCCAAAAGCTCTACGACCTCGTCCAGGACGCGCTGGAGGTGACCGAGGAGGAGGTGCGCGAACAATACCGGGTTCGGGAAGAAAGGGTCAACTTCTCTTTCATCCGTCTCGCGCCCGGCGATTTCGTGGCCCAGGTCAAGCCGACCGACGAAGAGATCAAAAACTATTACGAACGCAACAAAGACACGTTAAAGGAGCCGCTCAAGGTCCGGGTCGAGTACGTGAGCTATCCGTTCGACCAATTCGGCTCGCAGCTCAAGCTCTCGGACAAGGAAATTGAAGAGGCTTACAACCTGCGGCGGGCGAAATTTTTCGAGCCCCGCTCGCTCAAACTGCGCCACATCCTGATTCGAATCCCGCCCGGCCGCGACCTCACACAGAAGGAGAGCGCGCAGCAGCGAGCCGAGGCCGCGCTGCAAGAGGCCCGCGCGGGTAAGGATTTTGCGTCGTTGGCGAAAAAGTATTCCGACGACGCGAGCGCCGCGCAGGGGGGAGATCTCGGCTGGGTGAAACCGGGCCAACTGTTTCCCGCCATCGAACAGGCGCTGGGCGGTTTGAAGAAAGGCGCGGTGACCCGCGTGGTCGAAAGCCCGGCAGGCTACCATATTGTCAAGATCGAAGAGGTGAAGGAAGAAAAAACCACGGGGCTGAAAGAGGCCACGCCGGAAATCCTCCGGGCGCTCAGGGCGGAAAAAGGAAGGGCGGAGGCGGCGCGCGCCGCTGACGCCGACCGCGAGAAGGTCGCTTCCGGAGCCGATCTCGCGACGATTGCGACCGAGCGCAAACTAGCTTTTGAAGCGACGCCGTACTTCGGTCCTGAGGATGTCCCGCAGGGGTTGAGCAAAGTGGAAGCTCTGGAACGCACCCCTTTTTCGTTGGCCGTCAAAGAGCTGAGTTCTCCCATCGAAACGGCTACCAGTTATGTTCTGTTGAGGGTCAAGGACCGCAAAGAGTCCACGCTTCTCTCTATCGAGGCGGCGCGCCCGAGGATCGAGAAGAGGCTCAAACAGGTCAAGGCGCTGGAACTGGTGAAACAGAAGGGCCAGGCGCTGCTGGAGCAGTTGAAAAAGGAGCGAGACATCCAGAAGGTCGCCAAAGAGCAAAGTGTCCAGGTGGGCGAGACCGGATGGTTTCCGCGCAGCGCCTCCGACATGCCGAAAATCGGGCCCCTGCTGGACGGCAAGCCGGAAAGCATCGCGCTATCCCGGCACCAGCCCGTGGCCGACCGTCCGTATGCTCAGAAAGAAGCTCTCTATATCCTTGCCTTCAAGGCGAGCCAGGGGGCGGATATGGATCTCTTCGCAAAGCAGAAGGGCCGCATTATGGAGCAGGCGCTCGCGGAGAAGCGGCAAAAGGCGCTCGCGAGATTGGTCGACAGTCTCAAAGCCAAAGCCAAGATCGACCTACAGTCGAGCTTTGTCGAAGAGGGCTAGGGCCCGCGGCGGCGCGCCAAAGGAGTTATGCAAATTATCTTACTGCGCCACGGAGCGACCGACTGGAATCTTCAAGGACGGTGCCAGGGGGTGACAGACCTGAATCTCAATGACACCGGCCTGCGGCAGGCGGCGGAGACAGCCGCAAACTTAAGCGGCGAGACGATCGCCGCAATCTATTCCAGCAACCTCAAGCGCGCGGCTCAGACCGCCGCCATCATCGGACAAACTCACAACCTGGACGTCATCGTCGAAAAGCGCCTGCGCGAACTCGACCACGGCGAGCTGGAGGGGTTGACGTTCGCCGAGATCCACTCCGCGAGGCCGGAGTTTTTGCGGGAGTGGCGGGAGCGGCCGGCGGAGGTTCTGATTCCCGGCGGCGAGCGGCTGACCGACGTCGACGCGCGCGTGTGGGAGGGAATGAGCCGGATCGCGCGGCGCCACCGGCCGGGCGACACAGCCGTCATCGTAAGCCACCATTTTCCGATAGCCGCGATGTTGTGCCGCATTACCGGAACGTCGCTGAATCAGTATCGCTCGTTTCGGGTGGCGCCGTGCGAGGCGACCCGCCTCACCTATAGGGACGGGGCATGGGCCGTGCTTCAAGCCCAAGGCGGCGCCTCTTCGATCGGCGCCTAGATTGGTTCCAACTCTTTTTTTGCTTGCATTCCCGCCGTTCTTTGACTATGCTCCGACCGATTTCTAGCCAGCGGAATAATCCCAGTAAAATCGACGGGAACAGCGAGGGGTAGGTTGTGAGCGCGCGCGGCAAAGGGAAAGTGAGATCGTCCAAGGACGCGCGAAGCCGGACAAAAGGAAATGCCCGGCTCGTGGAAGAACTAGCCGCGCGCCAGAAACACGCTGAATCCGCCGCCAGGCAGGAGGCGGCCCGCGTTCGCGGTCTGGAGAAAAAACTGGCGGCGCTGCTGGCGCGCACGGCGCAAAAACAGCCGGGCAACGGCCGCCCCCGGGGCCTCATCAATCTCCGAGCGTCGACGGTCGTGAACCTGGAAGACTGGGAGAAGAAAATCGAGGAGAAATACTCTCTGCTTTGCGCCAAAGAGAGAGATCTCGAGGGGCTGGAGGAGAAGATCCACGGAGAAATTGAAAAGCTCCTGACCGAGATAAAACAGCGAGACCTGCTCCTGGCCACCCGGGAAGTGGAGATCAAAAGCCTCAAGCATGGGCTATGGTCGCGGTTGGATGAGTTGGAGAGCCAGGTGACCCGGCACTCCAGCGGAAAAAAGGCCGCCCGCTTTGTCTCCTTTCTCGTGGATATCGGGAAAAAGCACTAGCTCGGCAACGCCCGGTCTCAGGGCGAAATCTCGACGACCTCAGGCGCTCGCCGGGCCAACCGCCACCCCAAGACAGTCAAAGCCACGGCAAGAACGGCCGGCAAAGCCCATTCCAGGAAGTGTGACCACGATCCGAGCCACGTCTGCACGATTCGGTCTTTGACCACCATCTCGCCGGCCACCCAACCGAGAACCCCGCCGCCACACCAAACAATCCACTGGTAGCGGCCCATCAGGGTGGCGAGGAAACCGGCTCCCCAAACGACGATGGGGATCGAAAGCCCAATGCCAAAAATGACCAGAACAAGGTTGCCCCGCGAAGCGGCCGCTACTGCCAGCACATTATCCAGACTCATGATCATGTCGGCAAGAATGATGATCCAGACTGCCTCCCACAGTGTGGTTCCGTGGCGGACCTTCGTTCCTTCCGAGGCTGCATCTTGACGTATCAGTTTGAGGGCGATCCAAATCAGCGCCAGGCCCCCGATGGCTTCCAGTAAAGAAATGCTCAACAGTTGCGCGATGATGGCGATGAAGGCGAAGCGAAGCGCCACGGCCCCGATCGTCCCGCCGACGCGTCCAACGAACTGCTCGCGCGGCGGAAGGGTTCTCACCGCCATAGCAATTACCAGGGCATTGTCGCCGGCGAGACTGAGATCGAGGATCACGATCCCGACCCAGCGGGCCCAGAACTCAGGATCCGCTAAAAAGTCCATTGGGTAACGAACAATAAGGCTCCCTGCATTTCGATGCGAAGGAAGCTCACCCTTCTTACCTAAAAACGGGTCTTTTCGCCACAAGAAAATGGGGAAAAAATCAAAGGCCTGCAAGGCGGGCTGGAGAAGGGTGAAAGTTGGAGCATCTGTAACGAGTAAGCCGCCCTTCGACTCGCTCCCTGGTCGCTCGCTCAGGGCACCATTCGCCTCGCTTAATGATTTAGTGTGGCATCGGGTGAGCGAGCGGCTATTCTTGCTGTACGTCGAATGGCCTGCCATGAGCGAGCGAAGCGAGTCGAATGGTGGAGCCGATGGGAGTCGAACCCACGGCCTCCGCGTTGCGAACGCGGCGCTCTCCCAGCTGAGCTACGGCCCCACAATAATCAAGTTTTCAGTTTTTAGTTACCCCGCCTCCCCGAAATATTAGCAGTTAGCGGCCTTCGTTCACAATCTGCCCCAGATATTTTTTCAGCGGCTCTCTCAAGTCCTCGCGCTTGAGCGCGTAGGCTACGGTCGCGCAGACGAAGCCGAGCTTGTCGCCGACGTCGTAATGGGTGCCGGAGAACTCATAACCAAAAATTTTCCGTTCGCGCAAAAGCCCGGCAATGCCGTCCGTCAACTGGATCTCGCCGCCCTTGCCGGGGACGACCTTCTCCAGCAAAGAAAAAATCTCGGACCGGAAGATGTAACGTCCGACGATGGCCAGCTCGGACGGCGCTTCGGCGGGCTGAGGCTTCTCCACTACCGTATCGACCTGGCAGAGCCGCTCGCTCATCGCTTTGCCGCCGACGATTCCGTAGCGGTGGGCTTCCGACTGCGGCACGCGGCGAAGCGCCAGGACCGATTCTTTCTTCTGCTCGAAGACCTCCAGCAACTGCCGCACGCACGGTACCTCGGCGTCGATAATATCGTCCGGCAACAAGACGACAAACGGCTCGCCGCCCACCAGATCCCGGGCGCAAAGGACGGCATGGCCGAGCCCCAAGGGCTGCTTTTGCCTGACCGAGACGACTTCCACCATTTTGGAGATCGCTTTAAGCTGCTTGACCAGCTCCTTTTGCCCACGCTGCTCCAGGACCTGCACGAGTTCCGGCGACTCGTCAAAATGATCTTCGATGCTGTCTTTTCCTCTGCCGGTGACGAAAATGATTTCGTCGACTCCGGAGTCCACCGCCTCCTGGACGACGTATTGGATCGCCGGAACGTCGACGATCGGCAACAGCTCCTTGGGGACCGTCTTGGTTGCCGGGAGCAGCCGGGTGCCCAAGCCGGCGACCGGAATAACCGCCTTCTTGATTCTCATGCGGATTGGAGGAGAGCTACACGAGCCGTCGGTTTTTTCTCTCTTCGACTTCCTGGTCCGATTTGCAGTCGATGCAGAGGGTCGTCACCGGCCGGGCC
Source organism: Binatia bacterium (assembly GCA_041483675.1). Taxonomy (GTDB): domain Bacteria; phylum Desulfobacterota; class Binatia; order UBA9968; family UBA9968; genus 2-12-FULL-60-19. Next base: position 29,530 of record JBGPGE010000025.1, on the reverse strand, counting down.
TTGAGCCGCTCGGTGCCGATTTTTTCCCTGCATTTCTCGCAGACGCCGTAAGTTCCGTCGTCCAGGCGCGTCAACGCCTCTTCGATCTTGGCGATCAGCTTGCGCTCGCGGTCGCGGATGCGCAGGATGAAGTTGCGGTTGGATTCCAAAGATGCCCGATCCGTCGGGTCGGGAAAGTTTTCATCCTCGTCCATCCCCTCGACCGTCTTGCCCGCTTCCGTAAGTAGCTCTTGAACGCGCTGCTTGAGAAGGCGGCGGAAAAACTTGACCTCTCGCTGATTCACTAAGGGTCCTTCCAGGCTCATGCCTAAGCTAATTTTTATAACATTAACAAATGGTGAAGTAAAATCCGTAACCTAACCCCGATCATTCGGTGTCCGTGGAATCTTGTAGGGGCGGACCTTTCGATGGACTCAAGGCATGCCTATCTGTCCGCCCAAAGACGCCCAGGCACGCAGGCGTGTCCTGAGCCTGGTCGAAGGGCCTTTCCCTACTCCCAGGAAAAGAGCGGGTGGGGATGGGTCATGATGAAGATTTCGGTGGCGGCCGGCAGCATCGAGCGGCTGAGCGCGAGCTGGGGATCCTCGATCCGGCGGACGGGATGGCGCACGCCGACGAAGCTCGCGAACAGCTCGGCCTGGCGCGGCGCGTCGTAGTGCATCGGGATCACGATCGGCGGCCGCACCTGCGCGATCACCTTGAGCAAGTCCTCAAAGCCGAGATTGGTCATCGCGTCGATCGGCGTCATCAGCACGTCCACCTTCTGCAAGACCTTTTCCTGTTCCGGCGTCAGCAGATGCCCCAAATTTCCCAGGTGCGCGAGACAGAGGCTCCCCATCTCGTAGATGAAGATCGAGTTCGCCGCCTCGCCCCAGGCCGGTCCCCGTTGGCTCGGAATGTTGACGATCGTGATGTCTTTGACGCTCGTGCGTATCGGATTCCACGTCTGGCGCAGCGTGATGCCTCTGAGAATCACCGGATTGCCCGTCACCGCGCCGACGTTGTTGTGGGTGAAATGGTCGTTGCTCACGGTGACGGCGTCAGCCGCGATGCCGGGCGTGACATTGAAGTTCGGGTCGGTGACGACTTTGGTTTCGCTTCCCGACTGAATGAGAAAGCTCGAATGGCCGAACCACTGTATCGAATAATTGCCCAGCCGGGGCGAGCGGCCCGGGCGGCTCTGGACCAGATCGCGCCCGCCTTCCAACAGGCGGACCATGGACGGATTGCAGACGGCCTCCGCCACGCGACGGGGCAGCAAGAGGAGCCAGCCGGCAAGAGCGGCAAGGACACGCCGCCGTCTCATCTCTGCTCCTCGATGATCAACGCGGTGAAGCTGGAAATTTTAGTCTCCGGCGACTTCCAGGCGTCTTTCGGCAGCCCCGCCTTGGCGCAGGTCTCGCCGAGAAAAGTTTCGATGTCCCAGCCATATTCGGTCGCCACCTGGGGCAACAGCACTCCGCGCCTCCGTCCTTGTTCCAAATGGAGGCCATGCTTGCCGACCTCCAGAGAGAGCGGCGCGGCGGCGGGCTCTAACGGGCTGAGAACGGAAATGTCGATCACAATCTCGACAAGCTCCCGCGGAGTAATCGGCCGGACTCGATGGTCCCGGGAGGCGGCCGCCTCGGTCATCTCAGCCACGGTTTGATAAAGCGGGTCGGTCGGAAAGCAGGTTCCGATGCAGCCGCGCAATTCGTCTCCCCGATACAAGGTGACGAACGCGCCGTAATCCGAGGTCAGAAGATGTGGATCGTCTATCGGCGGAACCGGCTTGGCATGCCCGAGGACAAAATTCTCAAGCGTCTGTCGAGACAGTTGGATGAGTCGCTGCTGGGAGAGGGGAGGAATCTCGATGCTCTCCATCTTTTTCCTCCAAAGGCAACGGAAGTTTAACGCCGCCGCTGTCGGTTTACAAGAAGAGTTTTAAAAAACCCATAGCGCGTCGGGTGGGAAAGCGACCCAATAATCGCCCGGAGGAAGCGGCTTGTCGCCCCAGGCGCGGATATGTAGTGTCGGGCCGGTCAGGAGATATTCCCAGCGCTCGCCGAGGTAGCAGGCCGACTTGAGGTCGAGCTTGAGACAGTTCTCGCCCTCCCGCTCAGCCAGCCGCGCGCTTTCGACGTGGATCAACGCCACGGCTTGCTCGCCCACGCGCTTCGCTCCGCGCAGCTCGCCCCAGAGACTCCACCCTTCGCCTTCCAATCGGGCGCGACCGCCGCGGATCTCCGCGAGCCTTCCTTCCAGCCGGTTGTTGCTTCCCATAAACTCGGCGACGAATCGGCTGACGGGCCGGGCGTAGATCTCCTCCGGCGCGCCCTCTTGCCGTATCTGTCCATCCTCCAGCAGAATGATGCGGTCGGCGATGGCGAGGGCTTCGGTCTGGTCGTGCGTCACGTAGAGGGCGCTCGACTGTGTTTCTTTGATCAACTCGCGGAGCCACGAGCGCGCCTCTTCGCGCAGCTTGGCATCCAGGTTCGACAGCGGCTCGTCGAGCAGGAGTATCGGCGGGCTGTAAACCAGCGCGCGGGCCAGCGCGACGCGCTGCTGCTGGCCGCCCGAGAGCTGGTGCGGATAGCGCGCGCCCAGCTCGCCAAGTCCCAGGCGCTCAAGGACTTTTGTCACTTTGAGTTCGATCTCCGCCTCGCGGACGCGTCTCAGTCTGAGCCCATAGGCGACATTCTGGAAGACCGTGCGGTGGGGCCAGACGGCGTAGGATTGGAAGACGAGCCCCAGACCGCGCTCCTCCGCCGGAATCTCGATCGCCCGGGCCGCGTCGAAAAAAGTTTTTTCTCCGAGCGCGATCCTTCCCGCGTCCGGTTTTTCGAGGCCGGCAACGCAGCGCAGGAGCGTCGTTTTGCCGCTTCCCGAGGGACCGAGCATCGCCAGAATCTCGCCGCGATTCAGATGAAACGAAATTCCGCGGAGGATGTCGGCGTCGCCGAGCCGCTTGGAGATATTTTCCGCGATCAACTCAGGCATCGAGCTTGACCCCCAGGCGCAGAGCGGTGAAGAGCGCGAGACCGACGATCAGCACTTCGATCACCGACAGGGCGGAGATCAAGTCCAGCGCGCCGGTTCCCCACAGCGAGACGATCAGCGAGCCGATGACTTCCGTGCCGGGACCGAGCAGATAGACGCCGGTTGAATATTCCCGCACAAACATCATGAAGATGAGCAGCCAACTGCCTACCAGGCCGAAGCGAATCAGCGGCACGGTGACGTCGCGATAGACCAACAGGGGGGAGGCGCCGATGACGCGCGCGGCTTCCTCCAACTCCGGCTTCACCTGCATCAGCGTCGCCGTGATGAGCTTGATCCCATAGGCGAGCCAGACGACGGTGTAGGCGATCCAGAGGCTGAAGAGAGTCGAGCGCAGCGGCGCGATCGGCTTGAAAAAGAGAAACAGCCAGAAAAAAGCCAAGCCGACGATGAGACCCGGCAACGCGCGCGGCACGAGCACGAGATAGTCCAGCAGCGCGGGCCAGAGGCCCGGCAGGCGGTGGGCGCTGAGAGCGAGCAGCGTATAGGCCGCAACCGCCGCCGCGCCTCCGAGGCCGCCGATGAGCAGCGTGTTGACGATGCCGCGCACGAGGTTGGGATATTGCCAGAGGCTGCGGAAGTGATCGAGCGTAAGAACGTCCAGCAACACGACGCCCTCGCCCCAACTCCGCACGACGGACCGGAGCGCCACGCCCGCGAGCGGGAGAGCGACGACCGCCAGCAGCCACAAGACGACCCAAGCCGTCATCGGCCAGCGCAGCGCTCCTAAGGGCAACGGACGAAAGGCGCGTCCCTTTCCGCCGATCACCGCGTAGCGGCTGGAGGCGCCCAGCAGCCGGCGCTGCAAGTAGACCAACGGGAAAGTGATGGCGACGATGGCGATCGCCACGACGGCCATGAGTTGGTAGGAGGGCACGCCGAGCAGATTCGTCAGCTTATAAAGATATGTCGTGAGAACCAGCAAGCCGGCGGGATCTCCCAGCACCAGCGGCAGTCCGAACAGCTCGAAGCCGAGGAGAAAAACCAGCGCGCCGCTGAAGAGAATCGCCGGCCACACCAGCGGCAGGCTGATCGTGAATGCGATCCGCCAGGGACCCGCGCCCGTGACGCGCGCGGCCTCCTCCACTGCGGGATCAATGCCTCTCAGCGCCGCCGAGACGTAGAGGAAGACATGCGGCACGTGCGTCAGGCCGGCGATGGCGATCAACCCCGCAAACGAATAGAGCTTCCACGGCACGAAGCCGAACAGCGACTTGGCCCAGAGGGAGAAGAAGCCGACGGGCCCCACGGCGACGACGTAGCCGAAGGCCATCACCACCGGGGAGAGAAAAACCGGCACCAGAATCCACGGCTCAAGCCAGTGGCGGCCCGGAAGATCGGTGCGCGCGATCAGGAAGCCGAGCAGACTGCCGAGCGGCGCCGCGATCAAAGTCATTCCGAGAGAGATCAGGAAAGAAGAACCGAAGGCGCGGTGGAAGTCCGGCTGGGCGAGAATATATCGGTAAGCCTCGAAGCTCGCGCGCGCGGCCGGATCGAAGAACGGGGCGCTCAGCAGGCTCTGATAGAGCAGTAAGCCCAGCGGCGCGAAGACCGCGAGGATCGCTCCCAGGGCCACCAGCGGACGCAGGATGCTGAGCTTCACACTACCGCTTCAAGGCTTCTTGCCAACGCTTGAGAAAGTCGAGTCGCTTGGTTTTGTCCAGGGCGGTCAGCAGGTCGGGACCGACCTCGATCGGCTTGAGCGCCTTGCCGAGCTGTTTCGTGAGGTTTGCCGCGGTCGCTTCCCCGGCCACGTCGTCGCGGATCGAGTAGATCAGAGATTTGTTGGCCATGAGCTCCTGGCCGCGCTTGGAGAGGAGATAGTCGAGGAAGAGCTTGCCCGCGTTCGGGTGGCGCGCTCCCTTGGGGATAAAGGCGATGCGTGAAAAAGCCAGCATGTAATCTTTGGGAAAAACCAGGCCGATCGCAGGATCTTTCTTCTGGCGCAGCAGCCCATACGACCCGATGATGTTGTAGGCGATGGTGTGCTCGCCGGAACTCACGCGCTCGAGCATCGCGCCGGTGCTGGTATAGACCTTCACTTCGACTCCGCCCAGCGCCTTGGCGAGATCCCAAAAAGCCGGAGAGACCTTGAGATCCTGGGTTACGAGGAGAAATCCGACGCCGCTCTTCTCCGGATCGAACGTAGCAACCTTGTCTTTAAAGACGGAAGCCTTTTCGTTCAGCAGGCGGGTGAAATCGGCGTGACTGGAGGGGACCGCGTCCTGAGGCAGAAGACGTTTGTTGTAGGTCATCGTGACCGGCTCGAGCGTCGTGCCGTAGGCCTGATTTTGCCAGACCGCCCATTTGGGAAGCTGTGCAATCTCGGGCGAGGCATACGGCTGCCCGTTGCCGTTGTTGACCAACTGGAGCTGCAAGTCCATCGCCGAGCTCCAGAGCAGGTCGGCCGTTCCCGACCCGGCCGCCGCCTCGGCGACGAAACGGTTGTAAATCTCGGTCGTGTTAAGGTCGCTGTATTCTACCTGGATGGAGGGATAGAGACTTTTAAAATCCTGCAACAAAGGCTCGGCGCTGGCGGTGTCGGTGGAAGAGTAAACGACCAGCCGCCCTTCTTTCTGAGCGCCGGCGACGAGATCGCGCGATTCAGCGGGAAAAATCTCTACTGGGAGGATAAGCGCCAACTGCAGGACAACCGCAGCGACAAGAATTCGTCGGGTCATACTCCCTCCTTCGCCCCGCGGCGCACGGCAGAACTCTGACGGGCGCCCGGAGTAGGATCGCGGGCGCCCGCGCAGGTATGCTGCTCACGCGAACGGCTACTTCGCGTGCTTCTCGAACCAGGCCGCGGCTGCGGCGGGGTTGATCGCCTCTTTGCCCTTGGCCCACCCGATCGGGCAGACCACGCCGTGCTTTTTGTTTTCCTGGAAGGCGTCGAGCAGGCGGACCGCCTCGTCGACGTTGCGGCCGATCGGCAGATTGTTGATCTGGATCGCCTCCACGATTCCTTCCGGCTCGATCAAGAAGAGGCCGCGCACCGCCACGCCGGAGGACTCTTGCAGAACGCCGTAGTCCGCGCTCATCTTCTTGGTGAAGTCCGCGAGCAGCGGGTACTGGCATCCCTCGATGCCTCCTTTCTTGCGCGGGGTCTGAAGCCACGCCTTGTGCGAAAATTTACTGTCCGTCGAGACCGCCACCACTGCTGCGTTACGTTGCTCGAACTCCGACAACCTGTCGGAGAATTCATTAATCTCAGTGGGTCAGACGAACGTGAAATCGAGCGGGTAGAAAAACAAAACCAGCCACTTGCCGCGATAATCTTTCAAGGAGACGGTTTTGAAATCTCCTTTGACGACGCCGTCGAGCGTAAAATCGGGCGCCTTTTCGCCAACATGAACAGACATAAGATTCTCCTTTCTTTGTGACGTTTGCGTTACCTGATTTATAGTCTGGCTGATTCTTTGTCAAGTTCCTGTCAGGTGATTGCGCGGTAGGGGTTCAAACTAATTTGCACGATCTTTCTTCGTAAGGGCGACCGGCCGGTCGCCCCTACCGGGATCTACGCTTTCAGCGTGGAAATTATCTCAAAGTCGTATAAGATTGGATGACGATGGCTGCCGTGTACGTAGCTGGGGTCGGGATGACCAAGTTTGGGAAAAGCTCCCAGACGCTGATCGAGCTTTTGCGCGAGGCCGCCACGCGCGCCCTGTCCGCCTCTTCCGTTCAAGACGTGGACGCACTCTATATCGGCGCGATGAACCCCGAGGAATTTACGGGCGAGAGCAATATCGCGGCGCAGGTGGTCGAGGCGCTCGGCCTATCGGGACTGCCGGCGCTCCGAGTCGAGACGGCCTCTTCCGCCGGCGCGGCGGCGCTGCACGCGGCCTGTCAGGCCGTAGCGTCAGGGTACTATCGCCACGTGCTGGTCCTGGGCGGCGAGAAGATGACGCATCTCAGCACCAGCGCCGCGACGCGCATCCTGGCGGAGGTGATCGAGCGGCAGGAGCGCCAGTGCGGCGCGACCATGCCGGCGCTGGCGGCGATGATCACCGAGCGCTACCGCAAGCGCTACCGTCTCTCCCACTCGGAGCTTGAGCGCATTCTCTCGCTCGTCGCGATGAAAAATCACTTAAACGGCTCGCTGAACCCGTTCGCCCAGTTTCAAAAACCGATCACCGCCGAGACCTACCTCTCGAGCAAGCTTGTCTCGACGCCGCTCAGGCTCTATGATTGCTCGCCGATGACGGACGGCGCCGCCGCGGTGGTCGTGACGGCGGAGAAAACCGACCTCTTCGTCTCGGGCATCGGCCATGGGACCGGGCCCGTGGGTCTGCGCGAGCGGGAGTCGTTCACCTGCTTCCGCGCGACCCAGGCGGCGGCCGCGCGCGCCTATCAGATGGCCGGCATTTCGCCGAAAGAGATCGACTTTGCCGAGGTCCACGACGCCTTCACGCCGTTCGAGATCATCAGCACGGAGGATTTGGGGTTTTTTCCGGCGGGCAAAGGCTGGCAAGCGGTCGAGGAAGGGAAAACTTCCATCGACGGCCCGCTGCCGATCAATCCTTCCGGCGGCCTCAAGGCGCGCGGCCATCCGATCGGCGCGACCGGCGTGGCGCAGATCGTTGAAATAGCGTTGCGAATGCGGGGAGAAGGGCAGGTCAAGCTCAAGCGCGAGCCGAAACGGGCGCTGGCGCAGAGCACCGGCGGCTTGGGCGCGAATAATCTGGTTACGATATTGGAACGCTCCAACGACGTTCGAGTGGAAAATCACTGGACGCCCGCGCCGGCGCGCTCCCGGCCCAAGCGTAAAGCCAAAGGCGCAGAGCGCGCGCCGAGCGAGGAGGGGAGAATCGAGACCTTCACCATGCTGTACGTCACGCCCGACGGTTTTCTCCCGCCCTTGGCGCTGGCGCTGATCCGCGACCGAAGCGGGCAGCTGGTCATGGCGCAGGGCGAAGATGTGAGCCATTTAAAGATCGGCCGCGAGGTTTATCTAAGACAGCTTGGCGGAGGCTATGTGTTTACGGTCAAGAGCCAGTTGCGCACCGTGCGCGAGGCGCTGAAGAAGCTGTTGCACGGGGTCTCATCGCCGGCGGATCGAAATGAAGACAAGCGCGGGCGAAAGGAGAGCCGATGATCAGGCGCGCGCAAGATCGCGTTGAAAAGCGTTTCCGCTCTCTCACCAAACTCATCGCCGAGGAGTTAAAGGAGGCGATCGTGACGGGCAAGCTCAAGCCCGGCGAGAGGCTCGCCGAAGAGCAACTGACGGCGTCGCTCAAGGTCAGCCGGGTGCCGCTGCGCGAGGCGCTGCGCCGCCTGGAGGCGGAGGGCTACGTGACCTTTTTGCCGAACGAAGGCGTAGCGGTAAGCAAGCCGACGCTGGAAGAGGTCGAGGAGTACTACTCGATCGCCAGCGTCCTGGAAGGGTTGGCGGCGCGGCTGGCGGTGGAGCGCGCTGAGCCGGAAGAGGTCGCGCGGCTGAGAGAGCTGCACCAACTGCTCAAAGAGGCCTACAAGGCGAAGGACACCGAGCGTTACCTCGCGGCCAACGGCCGCTTCCATCGCTACATCGCCGAGCTGGCGGGCAACGAACGGCTTTACCGGTTGATCGACCAGATGCGCCAGGAGATCCGCAAGACCAAGATCCTCGCGCTCCAGCTGCCGCACCGGCTCGACTATTCGATGCGCGAGCACGACCAGATCATGGACGCATTTCTCAAAAAAAATTCGGCGCTGGCCGAGACGGTCGTCATCAAGCACCTCCAGAACCAGATGGCGGCGATCGAGAAGGCTCTTCATGGGTGATTTGCTCGAAGTGCGGGATTTGAGAACCTATCTCTACACCACGCAGGGCGTGGTGAAGGCGGTGGACGGCGTGTCGTTCAACGTGCGCCAAGGCGAGACCGTGGCGCTGGTGGGCGAGAGCGGCTGCGGCAAGACGATGACCGCGCTGTCGATCATGCGCCTTACTCCCCGGCCGCAAGCCTCCATCGAGGGCGGCGAGATTCGCTTCCAGGGACGCGATCTGCTCAAGCTCGGCGACGAGGAGATGCGGCGGATTCGCGGCGCGGAGATCGCAATGGTTTTTCAAGAGCCGATGACCTCGCTCAATCCGGTGCTGACGATCGGCCGCCAGTTGACCGAGACGCTGGAGGCGCACGCTTCGGTCTCGAAGGAAGAGGCGAAAGCGCGGGCGCTGGAGCTGCTCCGCCTGGTGGGGATTGCGGACCCGGAGCACCGGCTCGGCGAATATCCGCATCAGTTCAGCGGCGGGATGCGCCAGCGCGTGATGATCGCCATCGCGCTTACCTGCCGGCCCAAGCTGATCTTGGCCGACGAGCCGACGACGGCGCTCGACGTGACGATTCAAGCACAGTTGTTGGAGCTGATGCGCAATCTCAGCAGGCAATTCGGCGTCGCGCTGGTCATCATCACGCATAACCTCGGAGTGGTGGCGCGCTACGCCGACCGAGTCAACGTGATGTATGCCGGCAAGGTGATCGAGCGCGCCGGCGCGGCGGAGCTCTACCGCAACCCGCGCCATCCGTACACGATCGGCCTGCTCCGTTCGGTGCCGCGCCTCGATCAGCCGCGCAAGGCGAAGCTCGAGCCGATCGACGGCCAGCCGCCCGATTTGTGGAACCTGCCGCCCGGCTGCAGCTTCAGGCCGCGCTGCCGCTTCGCCGTGGAAAAGTGCGCCCGCGAAACGCCGCCGCTCACGCCGCTGCAAGAAGGGCATGGCTCCGCCTGTTGGGTGGCTGAAAACTTAGGCGGGTAATTTTGAATTTTTGATTATGAATTCTGAATTTCCAATCGAAAATCCAAAATCTAAAATCCAAAATTCTCCAATTGTGGAGGTGCGCGGTCTCAAGAAATATTTTCCCGTGACCACCGGCGTGGTCGCGCAGCGCGTCGTCGGCTGGATCAAAGCCGTCGATGACGTGAGCTTTACCATCCGCCAGGGAGAAACTCTGGGGCTGGTCGGGGAGTCGGGCTGCGGCAAGACCACGACGGGCCGCTGTCTGCTCCAGCTCGACCGGCCGACCGCTGGGAACGTTTTTTTCGAGGGGCAGGATCTCACGCGGATGAGCGACGAAGAGCTGCGGGCGGTGCGCCGCCGGATGCAGATCGTCTTTCAGGACCCCTATAGCTCGCTCAACCCGCGGATGACGATCGGGCAGATCGTCCGCGAGCCGATCGACGTGCACGGGCTGGCGCGTAACGGAAGTGAATCGCGCGAGAGAGTCGCCGAGCTGCTTAAAGTGGTGGGATTAAATCCGTTGATGGCCCGCCGCTATCCCCACGAGCTTTCCGGCGGGCAGCGCCAGCGGGTCGGGGTCGCGCGCGCGCTCGCGCTCGAACCCAAGTTCATCGTTTGCGACGAGCCGATCTCGGCGCTGGATGTTTCGATTCAGGCGCAGATCATCAACCTCCTTGAAGAGCTGCAAGAGCGATTCGAGCTGACCTATCTCTTCATCGCCCACGACCTCTCCGTGGTGCGCCACATCAGCGACCGCATCGCCGTCATGTACCTGGGTAAAATCGTCGAGGTGGCCGACCGCCAGGATCTCTACGACAACCCGCTCCATCCTTACACGAAGGCTTTGCTGTCGGCGATTCCGATCCCGGACCCTCAGGCGGAGGCCGGGCGCGAGCGCATCGTCTTGGGCGGCGAGGTGCCGAGCCTGTTGAGCCCGCCGACCGGCTGCGTCTTTCACCCGCGCTGCCCGATTGTGATCGACGACTGCCGCGGGGCGGTGCCTGAATTACGAGAAGTTCAGCCCGACCACTGGGCCGCCTGCATCAAGGCGTAAGGGAAAAGGCAGTTCTTTTTTTCTTGCAAATATCCCAAAACAGGTTATCATTCGCGATACCAGTTCGAACATCTGAGAGCGAGAGTTTATTTTGAACGAGATACTGCCCAGGGACGGTACAGTTAAACATCGCAACCGGATTCCGACCAGCACTGTGGGGCGGGGCCGAGCTGTTAAGGAAGTTACTGATATAGAGGCCGACTGCTGGTCCGACAGCCTCACAAACATCAGATTGGGTGATAGCCTTTCTTGCTACGAGAGCTGGGATTCGCCGACGGCGATCGTTTCGGACGGCGGGTACGGCGTATTAGGTTTCGAGGGTGATACATCGGATCATCTCGGTTTGCCTGAGTGGTACGAGCCGCACATCGCCGCGTGGGCGAAAGCCGCCTCTCCGCTTACCACTCTATGGTTTTGGAACTCCGAAATCGGGTGGGCGGCGGTTCACCCAATCCTGGAAAAATATGGGTGGCGTTACGTTAATGCAAACATATGGAATAAAGGGAAAGGACATATAGCTGGCAATGTCAACACGAAGAAAATCCGTCGGTTTCCTGTGGTCTCTGAAATCTGTGTCCAGTACGTTTTTGAAGCGCGAGTTGGCGGCTCGCCGTTGAAGCAGTGGCTACTCTACGAATGGAAACGCACCGGCCTTCCTCTCCAGAAGGCCAATGAAGCGTGCGGAGTTGCAGACGCCGCGGTTCGGAAATACCTGGATCAGGGGCACCTTTGGTACTATCCGCCGCCGGAGATATTTGAACGGCTTCAAAAATACGCCAACGCCTACGGCGATCCTAGCGGACGACCCTATTTTGCCATTGACGGCAAGGAACCAACGACTGCCGCGCAATGGTCACGCATGCGGTCTAAGTTTCACTGTCCCCACGGATTTACCAACGTATGGGACCGTCCCGCCTTAAGGGGTGCGGAGCGCCTAAAGACCAACGGCAGCCAGGGTAAAGCGGTTCATCTAAACCAGAAGCCGCTGCAGTTAATGTCGATGATTATCCAGGCCTCAACCGACGAAGGCGACGTTGTATGGGAGCCCTTTGGAGGGCTTTTTACGGCTTGTATCGCGGCCAGACGGATTCGCAGGCGATCCTGTGGTGCGGAAAGTGATCCGACCTATTTCGACTACGGAATGAAACGTCTCATCGAAGAATCTCGTCAGCATTCACTTCTGTGATGCTGAGGTAATTTTCCATCGCATCCTTTATTTTTTTCTCGTCTTGACCGGACAACACTTTTGTCCAATCTCCTACTGTCATGCCACTCACCACGGTGTTAAGGACTCGCGTTTTGAATTGCTCGATTTCGTCGTGGACTATCCGATCCATCTTGGCAAAATTTGTGTCCAATCGATAGGGGTAGCGGGCGATTAGCTCTCTCAGCTTTTTCTGGTACTGCGGCGTGGCTCGGTAAGCGCGAGCATTTCTGCCCCAGCCGGCGACAAGCTTAACGGCTTCCCTGAATTCTTTAGGGGTTCCTTGCCACTTGTAGCCATTCGTATTGGTTTGCCGTAGGTTCCGGGTCCTCGACGCGGTGTCCTGGGGTTCTATGACAAGGTAATCGGGAGGGTTATGGTAGTGGCTGTCGCGAGCTCTTGCCACCGAAAGCCCGGAAACAACACACACGTCCATAATACGAGGTCTTCCGTAGATTAAGTTTTCCGGAAGCCAGGCCAGCATGCATACATAGGTCTGGTCGTGAGTGAAGTGATTTTGGCTGTCCTTGAAGCGAGCGGTTATCTCCGTCGCAAGAGGAAACCAGGCCTTTATTTCGAAGCCGGGCGTAGGCGTCACGGAACCTTCGAAGATGGTATCAGGGAAGCCAGGATCTTGACGCTTCCAATTTCCAACGCCTTTATACTCGTCCTGATCGTTTAAAAATTCGACAGTATTAAACTCAATGAGATTGCCAACGAGCGGGGAAAGCTTCGAAACAACTTTTGCAAGATTAACCGCCGCATCCGGGGACACAGGTTTGGAGATGGCGAGCAGATCAAAAACGTGACCTGTGAGATGTTCGAGATGCATGGTGGCCGATGCGAGCACCTCCCTTGTGTTCACGCGCCACCTCTTTTAGCGGGAGCCCTGGCAGAGGCTAAGTCAACCTTTCGAAGTACCGAACAGGGATCGAGTTTTAGAACTTTGGAAATTGCCAAGAACTCGATAACATCCAGACGCCGTTCTCCTCGCTCATATTTGGAAACATAAGATTGAGGCTTCTGCAGAAGATTCGCTAATTCTTGCTGCGTCAAGGCTAGAGCCTTGCGTGCAGCAATCAATATGGTAAGAAGCGAGCCGTATTGGTCGGTGTATGCTGACTTCAAAAGTTGTCCCCGTTTGCGGTATCTTCCCTTATAATCCGATTTCGGGATTATCCCAAAACAGGTTATCCACCGTAAGCGAGAAGGGTAGTGTGACTACACTATCGTGCACCCGAACTGGCGGTAAGACAGAGACGGGACCACGCTCACTGATCGTGGTCGACGACTGCCGCACGGCTGTGCCCGAGCTGCGCGAAGTCAAGCTCAACCACTGGGCCGCCTGCATACGGGCATGAAACAAATCATTCTCTCGCTCGAAGAAAACCGGGAGCGCGCGTATCTGGTGTGGCTCTTGGCGCTCGCGGCGTTGCTCTATTTCCCCGGCCTCGGGTCGCGAGATTTCTGGGCGCCGGTGGAGCCGAGATATGCCGAGATCGCCCGCGTCATGTTCGCCAAAGGCGGGTGGATCGTGCCCACCGCCAACGGCGCGCTCTACACGGACAAACCGATCCTTTATTTCTGGCTGGTCCTCGTCGGCTCCCAAGTGGCGGGGAGCGTCAACGAGTGGACGGTCCGTCTCCCTTCAGCCCTGTCGGCCCTGGGCCTGGTCCTCACCACCTATGCGCTGGGTCGCGAGCTTTTCACGCCCAGGGTCGGATTTTTGGCGGCGGCGATCCTGGCTACAACCGCCCGGGTGCTTTGGGAAGGGCGCTGGGCGCATACCGACATTCCCTTCACTTTCTTCTTTACGCTTGCGCTTCTGTTCTTCTGCAGAGCGATTCTCCGCACGGGCGAGCGTAAAGATTTCCTCCTGGGCTATACATTAATCGCGCTTGCCACTCTGACTAAAGGGCTCATCGGCGTCGCGCTGCCCGGGCTGATCCTGCTCGCCTTTGCGGCGGCGCGGCGCGATTGGCGCGCGATCCTCAAGTGGCGCGTGCCGTCGGGAGCGCTGATATTTTTCCTGATTGCGGCGCCCTGGTTCGCCTCGGTGAGCTGGGCCACTCAAGGCAAATGGCTCCGGGACTTTGTCCTGATTCACCATATTCAAAGATACGCCTCGGGATACGGCCACCGCGAGCCGTTTCACTATTATTTCTGGAACCTGCCGCTGGATCTTTTGCCCTGGACGGTCTTCGCCGTGCCGGCGCTCTTCGCCTGTCGCCGGCGGCTGAGTTCTCTCAAAGAGCCGCGCAATCTATTCTTGCTGCTCTGGTTCGTCGCGGTTTTTGTCTTCTTCAGCTTCTCGCGATCCAAGCGCGGCCTCTATCTGCTGCCGCTCTTCCCGCCCGCGGCCATCTTTATCGCGAGCTACTTCGACGGCCTGATCGGCGGCGATGCGTCACAGAGCGTCCTCTACCGCTCGGCCGCCGGTATATTCTTCAACTTGCTCTGGTTGGGATCGTTAGCCGCGCCTTTCGTCGCGTGGCGCCTCCAACCGGAGTTTTTTTGGCTCTCATTGCCGTTTGCCCTTGCGGTGGCCGCAGGCGGATTGGCCACGGTGATGGCCGTTCGCCGCCGTCGCCCGTCTCACGTTTTCCTCGCCACCGTCTCAACTATGCTTGCCGGCATGCTCTACCTCTCGCTTTGGGCCTTGCCGTTTATCGACCGATACAAGTCGGCCAGACCCTTTGCCGCGCTGGTCAAGCGGACCGTGCCGCCGGCTCTGCCGCTTTTCGTTTACGCCGACACGATGACCGGCTTTAACTTCTATGCCGAGCGGGAAGTTGTTCCGGTCCTGCGCTCCGAAGCCGACCTGGACGACGCCATGAGCCGGAATCGAGCGGGCTACCTGCTGATCAAAGAGAGAGACTTGAGTGAGACCGAAAAGAGGGGCGCGATCAGGACGGTTGCCGAGGCGCAGATCGGAGAGCGAAAATGGTATCTGACGACATGGGGAGAATAGCGGCCGCGTGGCCGCTTGGATTTCCAACCGGCGCGTGCGTAAAGAACTCTTCAACACTCAGATGATGCGTCACAAAGAAAAGAAACCTGCGGTAAAGCTCCCGCTCGCTTATCGGCTGAACAACCAAATCCGCAGTCTCGCCACCAAAGCTTTACGCCTGGTCGCAAATCGAGCCGTGGAGGTGTCAAAGGATCTTCCGAGAGACGGGATCGACAAGATTCTACTGGTGCGCGGCACTTTTCGCATGGGGAGTTCCGTGCTTGCGACGCCCGCGATATTCGCCTTCCGCGAGCAATTTCCATCGGCGCGGATCGACTTCGTCGGCTCTCCGCTCTCGACCGCGCTCTACAAAAATCTCCCCGTCGATCGCTGTTTCGCCATAGCCCGCCGCTTTCCTCAGGCGTCGTGGGCCTACCCGGCCCTACTCCGCCAAATCAGATCCCAGCACTACGACCTGGCGGTCGAAGTGAGCTGCTCGCAATCCGCCATGGGCTCGTTCATCGTCGGTTTTTCCGGCGCGCGGCTTAGGGCCGGCCTGAGGGGCAAATGGGACTACGGCTACAACATCCGCGTGCCGCGGCCGGCAGCGGGAAATAAATATCGAGCATTGCCGGCGTTCCTGGCCGCTTTGGGCCTCAGCAGCCGGACGATCTATCCGCGCCTGATCCTCTCGCCCGAAGAAAAGACGGAAGGCGACGCGACCATAAAGGGCTTGATTCATGGGAGCCGCGCGGCGTGCGTCGGAGTTTTTGTCGGCGGCAGGAAGCGGAAAGGAAAGGGATGGCCGATGGAAAAGTTCGGGGAGTTGATCGAGGGGCTTCACCGGAGCGGCGCGGGCGTGGTCGTTTTTTTCGGTCCCGAAGAGCAAAAGCAGATGGGCTCTTTCGGACGGCTGTTGGGGAAGGATATCCCGCTCGTCTTCGAGCCGTCGGCGAGAAAGTTCGCCGCGATGGTATCGACCTGCGCCGTTTTTATTACCTGCGACAGCGGCCCGATGCACCTGGCCTGCGCCCTCGGGGTGCCGACGATAGCGATGTTTCAGAACGCGAGCGCGAAAAAGTGGGGACCGCCGGCGGAGCTGGCTCGAGTCATCGGCCAAGACGTCCCGGCCGATGAGGCGCTCAAGCTCTCGCTGGCGGAGTTGTCTCGCCGGCCCGTCGCCGGCGGATCGTCATCTTCGGTTCCGTAGCCTCGGGGTTTGCGCGTTTGATTCCTTTGGTCGAACACGGGGATTCAAACCCCGTGTTCGATATAAGTTGATCTTGCGAACAGCACGGAATTTCATCACCAACGTTTTTCAGATTTTTCCCGTTCGCCGCTAGAATCCGAACAGCGAGAAGAAAAAGCCGACGCGGTCGAAGAGCGTCGCCGAGCCCGCGAGGTCCCAGATGTAAATCAGGCTGAAAAAGGTCCAGACCCCGGCCATTTGCACAAGCCGGCGCGCCAGCGTTGTCCCCGCGTTCGGCTGAGCCGTCTTGCCCCGTTTCTTCTGTTGGCGGAGCATGGAGATGTAGATGCCGAGGGCCAGCAGGAAGCAGTACCCCGTCCGCGGCCGGCCCAAAGTCGCCCAGATGTTCGGCAATTCGCCGGCGGCGATTCCATTCCTCGCATTCAGGAAGTGATAGTACATATTGCCCACAAAGGCCGCGGCGAAGACGGCGACGAACATCCTGAGCTTCGGCTGTGTGCGGAAATAGCGGACGTAGATCGGAAAGAAGAAAAACTCGACCAGCAGCTCTTTGAAATAATAGTAATACCGGTTCCAGAAGTCGATGATCGAGGTTGCCAGCAGGGGCTTGTAGGTATTGCGAAACACGTTGAAGCCGAGAAGGCGCAGCGCTCCGATCCACACGTGGCCGCGCGCTGCGATATTGAGCGTCTCCCAGATAAACTCGAGATAGAGACTGAGCCACGTCATGAGCAAAGACGCCGGAGCCTCGTTCGCCAGCAGCGTCCGCGCTCGTGGAATCTCCAAGCTGTATCCTTTCAGCAAGGGGGCCAGGGAATTTTTCGGATTCGAGAACACCAGCGCCCCCATCAGAAGCTGTGTCAGGTCCCAGATCTGGGCTAGAATTAACAACTTGATCCCGGCGAGAGCGGACCGCGTGTAGGCGTCGGGGGATTGCGCTTCGCACTGCGTCAGGTAATCCGCGCCCTTGCCGGCGGGGACATTGGCCCCTCCCCAGATCGGCCAGATATAAAACAGATGGTCGCGAAACGAAGTTCCCGCCGCCTTGCCGCGCTGACCCGAAAGCAGCATATAACCGCAGCGCCACACGAGGTACGGAATAGAGACCGCGATCAGAAAGATTACGGTTTTCCAGACTCCCGCCTCGTCGGGCGCGATCCACGCGAGCACGATGATCAGCCAGAACAGGGTATGGAGGGCGATCTGCGGCCGGCGCCTGACCAGGGCCGGCAGCCGGCTGAAATGTTTGGCTGCAAGGTAGAGAAGGTAGAGCAGCGCCAGGAGGATCGCCACAGCAAGGATCGGGGCGAGCCAGCCGGTCGCCGACAGATGACTTTTCCACTGCGATTGCCTGCGGAACGTAGCTATAGCGCCGGCGAGAATGGCCCCGAAGAACAGAATCTGCCGGCGTCGTCGCGCAGTGAACCAGACGACGGCCCGCCGGTCTTGCAACCAGGCGATCAGCCTCTCGTTCTCGTGGAACTGAGAAATGGCTCGATAGGCGTCGCGCAGCATGCTCATCGTTGTCATGCCCCGCCGCGCTCGATCAGGTCGAGAATCGCGCCGACCGAGCCCAGGTCGGCGGGGTTGACGCCTCGTTCGCGAAAGTCGATCCGGTAGGTCTCTTCGAGATAGCTCACGATCTGCAGCAGCGCCAGCGAGTCGATCAGTCCCGATTCAACCAGCTTCTGGTCCTCGGGGATCGCGTCGATCGGATGATCCGGCCGCTGGATGTTGCGGAGAAACTCGATCAGGGCTGCTTTTCGTGCGGGTCGATCGTTCAAGCTGTTCATCGATGCTCCGAGAGTGAGTTTTTTTCGGCGGCCGTCACGGCTGTTTGCCTGCGCCGCTCTGCATGATGGCGCGGAGGTCGAGCGGCGCGGTCCCGGCGCAATGCTCGCCGACCGCCGCGCGGTTGACCTTGCCGTTGGACCGGCGCGGGATCGAGTCCATGAGATACCAGCGCTTCGGCATTTTATGCTGCGCCAGGTGACGTTGCATCCAGGCGTAAAGCTCGCGGATGGTCTGATCCTCGCGGTTCCTGAGGACCAGCGCCATGCCGATGTCCTGGCCGTAAACCGGATCGTCCATCCCGAACGCGACTGCGTCCGCCGTCTGCTCGAAGCGCGCGACCACGGCGTCGATGTCCGCGGGATAGATTTTTACGCCGCCTTTGTTGATCTCTTCGCGCTCCCTTCCTTGGAGATAGAGGAGTCCGCGGTCGTCGATCCTGCCGATGTCGCCGGTGAGGAACCAGCCCTCTGAGACCGCCTGCCGCGTGAGATCGTCGCGGCCGAGATAGCCGCGCATCAGCGCGGGGGTCCGGATCCAGACCGAGCCGGCATCGCCGCTCTTGCATTCCAGCTCGGCTACCGGGGGCATCGCGGTGTCGGAGGTGGTGAATATTTTAATCACCGCGCCCCACGGCTTGCCGATCAGGCCGTCTTCGGGGACGAATTGATCGAGGCTCGTCCCGGCCGTCCAGCTCCCGGTTTCGGTGATCCCGTAGGCATTCCAAACTTTTTCGGTCGAGCACCAGCCCTGAATCTCTTTCCAGAACCGGGCGGTCAACGGGGCCGAGCCGCAGTGGACGCGCTTGAGCGTGCCGCGGGCCGGCGGGCGGGAGACCCGGAGCGCGAGCTGCCACACCGCGGGAACCGACGACATGAACGTGATCTTGTGCTCGTCGATCAGTGCGCCCAACTGCATGACGAGATCCGGCCGGAAGGGGGGCGTGATGAAGAGATTTTGTCCCGCCAGCCAGGGAAACAGGCAGTTGCAGATGAGACCGTGGCCGAAGTAAGTCGGCAGAACGCACAGGGTCTCGCCGAGCGTCTCAAGCCCCACGTGCTCGCGGAGCGCCGCCCAGCGCGCCCGCAAAGAGCGATGGGTGTGGACGACTCCTTTGGGGTTGCCGGTCGAGCCGGAGGTAAAGAGAATCAACGCCTCGTTATCTATAAGGCTGCGATCGGCCGGCAACTCGATAGCGGCGGCCGTTCCCGCGCCGCTCTCGCTCTCCAGCGTGTTCAACACTCTGGCGTCCATGCGGGAGAGAAAGCTGAGCGTCGCGGGGTCGAGCGTGTCGTCGATCAGAACAAAACGCGGCTTGGCGGCTTGAGCGAGCTGCTCGATTTCAAAAGTCGTGAGACGGCCGTCGAGCGGCGCCGCCGAGCCGCCGAGATGCCAGACGGCCAGCAGGTCGGCGAAGAATTCAAGCCGGTTGCCGTAGGAGATAAACACCCGGTCGCCGGGCGCCATGCCCGCCTGCTCATAGCGCCGGACGCGCAGCGCGACCCGGCGGAGAATCTCCTGAGAGTCCCAGCGGCGGCCGCTAACCGGTTCGGCGAGGTTACCGGGACGAAAATCGAAAAATGCCTCTGAGCCCATACAAGCGTAGAGGCATTATTACCAATAGAGATTTTGAGAAGCAAGATAAGGAGCGCGCCGGACTCCTACGGCACGTAGGTAGCGGTCACTTTCACATTGGCCTTCGCTTCGTCCGTGCCGTCCATCGAAGCCGTTTTTTTCGTGAAGTTTACCTTGCCCGTGACGCTGCGGATGTTGCCGTCCGTCTCTGGAAGGCCGGTGTCCTTGTCGATGTCGAACTCTTCGAGGTTAATGCTCACCCGGTTCGTTCCGTTTAACATGGCCGCGCCGTCGAGCACGGTACTCGCGCCGTCGCCCGCCAAACCATACACATAAGGTAGAGGAACCGTATTTACACAGGGATTCGGGTCAACCGGAAGAGGCACGTCGAGGCAGGCTACAAAAATTCCCGTCAGGTTGAAGAACTCGCTAGATCGCACTTTGTTCTTGAGCACCGTGGCGGTCCAGGAGGAGCCGGTCAAATCGGGCAGCGAGAGATTCTCCGGCGCTCCCGAAAAATGCATGGTTCCGTTATTGCTCGTGGCGGAGATGTTGATCCTCGCCTTTGGTGGGGCGGTGACGGTTGCCGTGAAGGAACTGATATCGAGCGGCACGGCCTGGCTTCCCCCGCTGAAAAAGCCGATGACGCGGCCTTTGGCGTCAAAGGCCCATTCTCCCTGAACGACAAAAAATCCGAAGTGAACCTCCGCGGGCCGCTGATACGGCTTCAGTGCCATGTTGGGCTTGATGATCAGATAACCGAACAACGTGTTGTCACCGTAGAACTCCATATAGCCCGAACCGACTACAGCGTAGCCCGTCACCTGCAAGTCCCACAAAACGCCCGTCGGGTCCACCACGGCTTGGGCGACGGCCCCAAGGGAACAGAAAAGAATCACGGCCAGGCAAGCGCTCAAAGCCCAAACTTTAGCCTTTGTGTACATCTCGCTACCTCCACGCCGTTTCGTTCCGGCGGATGTATGGACGTTTTATAAGCAAATCACGTGCCTTGGCCAGCTTCCCTTATCAGAGCCGCGCCTGTTATGCGTCACATAACGCACGTTTTATCGGGATTATAGCAAACTCGTGGGGAAGTTGCCAATGGGAATTTTTTAGGCCAAGAGCGACCTGATCGAGCGACATGGCTTGGCTCAGCAGAACACAAACATGGTCACACAGTCAGCGGATTGGCCGGATTTTGTCACCGGCTGCCAGAATTTGTCCGTCGCGCCCGTAGGGGTAAGAGAGATGCACCCCTTCGGAATGCTTGACTTTCCACTGTGACATGGACTAGGTGTTATGACGCAAATGGGGCGTGAGGCCGGTGGGAGCTCGGCGTGACAGTTTAGACGGAGGTGCTCGATGAAGAAGACCGACAAAGCAACATGGATTACGGCTGGGGTAGCCGTCTCAGTAATTGCGATGGTTCTATCGTTCTCGCCGCTGCCCGGTGGGGCGGCGCAGCCGGAGCAGCCGCGCCGGGGAGGGGAGTTGATCTTCGCGGTGGGCGAAGCGCCGCCGTCATTCGACGGCCATCGCGAAACTACCTTCGCAATGCTTCATCCCATCGCCCCTCACTACAGCACGCTCCTGCGCTTCGATCCTCAGGCTTATCCCAAGATCATCGGCGACGTGGCGGAAGATTGCAGCCCCTCCAAAGACGGCCTCGCCTACACCTGCAAGATCCGTCAGGGAATCAAGTTTCACGACGGCTCCGCGCTCACCTCCGCCGACGTCAAAGCGACCTACGAAAAGCTTATTTTTCCCCCTCAAGGCGTAGCGAGCGCCCGCAAGGCGTCGTATGCCGCGGTCGATAAGATCGAAGCGCCGGACGCCAACACGGTGATCTTCCGCCTAAAGCATCCCTCCGCTTCGTTCCGCGCCAATCTCGCCTCGCCGTGGAATTTCATCTACAGCGCCGAGAAACTCAAACAGGATCCGCGCTGGTACGAGAAAAACGTCATGGGCTCCGGCCCGTTCGTCTTTGGCGAATACGTGCCCGGCGCGCAGTGGGTGGGGAAGAAGAACCCGAACTACTACATGAAAGACCGGCCTTATCTCGACGGCTATCGCGCCGTCTTCATCAAAGACACTGCGCCGAGAGTGGCCTCGATTCGGAGCGGGCAGGCGTCGATCGAATTCCGCGGCTTCAACCCGGCGGCCAGGGCGGATATCGTCAAGGCGCTGGGCGACAAGGTGGTGGTGCAGGAGAGTCCCTGGACCTGCAACCTGACGGTCACCATCAACACGGAGAAAAAGCCGTTCAACGACGCCCGCGTGCGACGGGCGCTGTCGCTGGCGATCGACCGCCAGGAGGCGTCTAAAGCTCTGTCGCAGATCTCTCTCATGAAGCACGTGGGCGGCGTTTTCCGGCCGGGCTCGGAGTTCGCGACGCCGGAAGCGGAGCTGGCCAAGCTCACCGGATTCGGCAAAGACATCGGCGCGGCGCGGAACGAGGCGCGGCGCCTGCTCAAAGAGGCCGGAGTGCCGGAAGGTTTTTCCTTCACGCTGAAGAACCGTCCTGTCCAAGAGCCGTATGAAGTCACGGGCGTCTTTGTCATCGACCAGTGGCGGCAGATCGGCCTGAACGTGACGCATATGCCGCAGGCCACCTACTTCAGCGACTTCCGCCAGGGCAACTTCGAGACCGGCATCGACTTCGCCTGCGATTTCATGGACGAGCCGGATCTCCAGTTGGCGAAATATTTGAGCAGCGACACAAGCCCGCTCAACTACGGCCGGTACAAGGACGCCATCCTGGACGAGCTTTACGACAAACAGAGCCGCGCGACGGATGCCGAGGCCCGGCTGGCGCTGTTGCGGCAGTTCGAGAAGCGGCTGCTCGACGAGCAGGCGTACGAGTTCCACATCCTCTGGTGGCAGCGGATCATTCCGCACTGGGCGAAAGTGAAAGGCTGGAAGATCACGCCCAATCACTATGTCAACCAGGATCTGCGCGACGTCTGGCTATCGGAATAGAAAAACCGTGCTCGCCCTTCGACCTTGCTCAGGGCCATAAGCTTGTCGAATGGTCACTCGTGATCGTGCTCGTAAATAAACCTCTTTAACGAACACGAGCACGAACACGAATCACGGCCTTTGAAAGATGCGGCAATACATTCTGAAGCGGCTGCTCCTGATGATCCCGACGCTGCTCGGAGTGGCCGTCATGGTCTTCCTCCTGCTGCGCGTCGTTCCCGGCGACATCGTCGAGCTTAAATACGGGGGCACGGGCACCTTCGCGCCCAAGGAAGCGATGGAGCGCGAGCGGGAGGAGCTCGGGCTAAACCAGCCGCTGTGGCGGCAGTTTGCAAGTTGGATGTGGGGCGCGGCGCGCTTCGACTTCGGCAAGTCGATGTGGACCGGCCGGCCGATCACGCAGGAGATCGCCGTCCGCCTGGAGCTGAGTCTCCAGCTTGCCGTCATGGCCACGGTCGTGGCGATTCTATTATCCGTCCCGCTGGGAACGATCGCGGCGCTCAAGCAGGACACCTGGATCGACTATCTGGTGCGTATCTTCTCGATCGCCGGCTTATCGATTCCCTCGTTCTGGCTCGGCATCGTCATTATTCTAGGCTTCCTGATTTTTTTTAAATGGCTTCCGCCGCTCACCTTCACCTCGTTCTGGGTCGATCCCAAGGCCAACCTCACGCAGCTCATCTGGCCCGCGCTCGCCGTCGGCTATCGCTACTCCGCGGTCGCCACGCGGATGACCCGCTCGGCGGTGTTGGAGGTTTTGCGCGAGGACTATATCCGCACCGCGCGCGCGAAAGGGCTGTGGGAGAGAGTGGTGCTCACGCGCCACGCGCTTAAAAACGCGATGCTGCCGGTCATCACGGTGATCGGCCTGGAATTCGCCTTTCTGATCGGCGGCCTGGTCGTCACCGAGCAGGTTTTCAATCTCAACGGCATCGGCATGCTGTTCGTCGAGTCGATCACGCGGCGCGACTACACCATGACCCAGGCGCTCGTGCTGCTCGTCTCGTTCAGTTTTATTTTCGTCAACTTCATGGTCGATCTGCTGTATGCGTGGATCGATCCAAGGATACGGTATCAGTAAAAAAGGCAAAGATAGAAGTCGTTCAAAAGGTTCAACGGTTGTTCAAAATTGTTCAAGTGGTTCAAGAACTCAATCAACTTTGAACGTTTTGAACAATTTGAACGGTTTTAATTATGGCTGAGGGAATGGGTATCGTGGCGGAGGCGGTTCGCGTCGAGTCGCGCGCCTCGCGCTGGCTTGCGGCGTCGCTCGACTTTACGCGCCGGCAGCCCTTGGGGGCGGCGGGCGCGCTGATCATCCTCGTCATGGCCGCCGCGGCTCTTTTAGCCGACGTGATCGCGCCGTACGATCCGCTCAAGACCGACTACGCGGCGATGTTTCAGGCGCCGAGCCTCAAGCACTGGTTCGGCACGGACGCCTTCGGCCGCGACGTGCTCTCTCGCGTGGTCTATGGCTCCCGCACGGCGCTGCTCGTCGGTTTCAGCTCCTCGTTGTTTTCCGCCACGCTCGGGGCGATTTTAGGCGTGGCCAGCGCCTACTTCGGCGGCAAGACCGATCTCATCATGCAGCGCTTTATGGACATGCTGCTGTCGTTTCCGTTGATCGTGCTGGCGCTGGCGGTGGTGGCGATTCTCGGCAGCGGCCTGACGAACGTGATTTTCGCGATCACGATACCGATGATCCCGCGCTCGGCGCTGGTGGTGCGCAGCACCTCGCTCGCGCTCAGGCGCATGCCGTTCGTCGATGCGGCGCGGGCGCTCGGCTTCGGCCACTGGAGAATCATTCTCCGCCACATGCTGCCCAACGTCATGGCGCCCTATCTCATCATGCTCACGGCGTTCCTCGGCCAGGCGATTTTGCTGGAAGCCTCGCTCTCGTTCCTCGGCCTCGGCGTGGCCGAGCCCGTCGCCGCGTGGGGCTTGATGCTCCGCGGCGCGGCGGTGGAATTCGCCGAGCGCGCGCCGTGGATGGCGATCTTCCCCGGCATCGCCATCAGCCTCTCCGTCTTCGCCTTTAATCTTTTCGGCGATTCGCTTCGCGACGCCTTAGATCCAAAGCTGCGGATATCGTAAAGATCCGGGGTTTGCTAGGCGCCCACCGGCAGCGAGAAAAAGAACGTCGTCCCTTTCCCTTCCTCGCTCTCGACCCAGATCTTGCCGCCGTGGGATTCGGCGATCTTTTTGCAGATGACCAACCCGAGGCCGGTGCCTTTGTGCCTGGAGGTTTTGCCGCTGGTGGTCTGGCGGTATTTCTCGAAGAGGTTGCCGATCTCGTCAGCGGGGATTCCCGCGCCGCTGTCTTTGACCCAGACCCTGACCCATGATTGGGGTTGGGAATTGGGAATTAGGGATTGGGGGTTGGCCAATTCCTGATTCCCAACCCCCAATTCCGCTCCCCCCCATGCGGCGCCGACTTCGATCTCGCCCCCTTCGCCGGTGAATTTGATCGCGTTGCTCAGCAGATTCGCAAAGATCTGTCCCAGCCGGCCGGGGTCGGCGTTGATTCTGACAGGTTGATCGATGCGGCTTTTGAGCGCGATCTTCTTTTCCTGCGCCAGGACGAGGCAATCATCCAAGCAAAGTCGGATCAGTTGTTCCATATCCACGTCTTCTTTCATGAGATCGAGCCGCCCGGCCTCGATCTTCGAGAGGTCGAGGACGTCGTTGATGAGGTTGAGCAGGCTCTT
Organism: Binatia bacterium; assembly: GCA_041483675.1. GTDB lineage: Bacteria > Desulfobacterota > Binatia > UBA9968 > UBA9968 > 2-12-FULL-60-19. Next base: position 4,302 of record JBGPGE010000025.1, on the reverse strand, counting down.
GCTATTGGCGCCGATCTTGGCGAGCCATTTTTTCTGCTCCTCGTTGACCGGCCCGACCAGCTCGTCTTCGACGATCGCCGCCCCCGACATCACCGCCGTGAGCGGCGACCGGAGATCGTGGACGATCATCGCGGTAAAATCGGCCTTGAGCTGCTCCATCGCTTCGGACTGGAGACTGAAACTTAAGATCGGCTCGATCTCGCGCGCCGCAAGCTTCAGCGTGCGAGCGGTCTCCTCGGTGTAGAGCGCGGCGTTGGCGGTAAAAACGGCGAGGCCGCCTTCCTGCAACGAGACGGAGAACGGCGCGGACAGCATGGCCAGGTTGCCTTTCGCCGCGGTCGCCTCCCGGCTCAGCAAGTCGGGGGTGAGCAGATTCTGTTCCAGCGTCTCTTTCTCCTTTAAGCTCAACAGGCCCGCTTGCAACACATTGCCCTTGGCGGCTTCGAACAGAGCGGGCGGAATTTTCTCGGTAAAGTGCGCAACCAGGAGCGGACCCTTTGCCGTCCGCAGGCAGAGCAAGGCGATGTCGTAGTCGATCAGCGTCGGGAAAAAATCGAAGAAAGCTTTCACCACCCCCGTGAGATCGAGGCTCCGCCGGCCGATCTCACGGATCAAGTTGCTGACGGTGGCGTCGAAGAGCAGGCGATCCAAGATGTCGGTGAGGCGCGCGTGCGCCGTCTGGCGCGCGAGGGGAATGGTGCCGGCGGCGCGAGTCTTTCCCGCTTTTGGAACGCGTTTTTTTTTCGCCAGCAGGCGGGCGACTTCTTTCTCCAAATGCGCCGTGTCGGCCTCCTTGACGACATAACTGTCGGCGCCGGCCTCCCGACCCCAGAAGCGGTGCTCCTGGTGGTCGAGCGTCGTGAGCAAGATTATCGGCAGATCCTCCGTGGCCGGATCGTTCTTGAGCAGGCGGCAGACCTGATAGCCGGTCAGCTCCGGCATGACGATGTCCGAGACCATCAGGTCGGGCTGCTCGCGCTCGGCAAGCTGGATCGCCTCCAGGCCGTTGCTGCCCTGCACGACCTGATAGCCCAGCCGCTCCAGCGCGAGGGCGATCGTGCTCCGTTGAGTGCGGCTGTCGTCGACGACTACGATTTTGGCGCTCATGTTGGTTTGGTCTCCTCTATTTGACAGACCGCCCGGACGATCTCATCGGCGATCTTGTCGAGCGGGCTGACGATCTCCGCGGCGCCTTTGAGAATCGCTTCCCGCGGCATGCCGAAAACCAGCGAGGTTGCCTCGTCCTGGACGATCGTGCGGCCGCCGGCATCTCTGAGTTTTTTAAGCCCCTCCGCGCCGTCGCTCCCCATGCCCGTCAATAACACTCCGATCGCGCGCCGGCCGTAGACCTCCGCCGCCGATTCCATCAACCGGTCGGCCGAAGGGCGGTGGCCTCGAACGGGCGGCCCGCTGGTCAGAACGAGTTTCATGCCCTGCGCGATTTCGAGGTGATGGTTATCCGGCGCGAGATAGACCGTTCCCGCGTTGAGCTGTTCTTCATGCGTGGCAAGCTTGACCGCCAGCGAGCACTCCCGCCTGAGCCACTGCCGGAATCCCATGACGAATCCCGGCGCGATGTGCTGGACGATCGCGATCGGCGCCGGCAGCATTTGCGGCAGGCTTTTGAGAATAGCGGCCAGGGCCGGCGGCCCCCCGGTAGAGGCGCCGATGGCGACCATGACGCCCTGAGCCGAGGGCCTGAGGACGGCGCTCGGCCGGGGCGGCTCGGCGGCGGATTTGTTATATCGGGTCATCGGACGAATCCGCGCCACGACTTTTACCCGTGAGATCAACTCTTCCTGGATATGGAAAAAACCGCCGGGCGCGGCGCCGCTCGGCTTGCTCATCACGTCCACCGCGCCGCAGCGCAGCGCTTCAAACGCCAGCTCGGACTCGCGGCTTTCGATCAGCTGGCTCACGACCAGAATCGGCACCGGGCGGGTCGAGGCGATGATCTTGGTCGCCTCCATGCCGTTCATCAGCGGCATGTTCAAGTCCATCGTGATCACGTCGGGGTTGAGCGAGTTTCTGAGCTCGACCGCCTCGCGGCCGGTCTTCGCCCAGCCGACGACCTCGATTTCCGGATCGCGGCCGAGCATCTCGCGCATCATCTCCGCGATCGACGGAGAATCTTCGGCAATCAGGACTTTAATCATGTCGTGGCTCGTGCTCGTGCCTCGTGCTCGTTACTCGTGATCGTGTTCGTAGTGAAAACTCTTTGACGATCACGAGCACGAACACGATCACGTTCCTCTGAACTTACACAAATCTCCGTATGATCTCCAAAAAGCGCTTCTCGTCGAAACTCGCCTTGGTGATATAGGCGTCCGCCCCTGCTTCGATGCCTCTGCGCTTGTCGGCCTCGGTCTGCAGTGCCGTCACCAGAATGACCGGCAGATCCTTAAAGCGCTGATCCCGCTTGATTCTCTCCGTGAGCGCGATGCCGTCCAGGCGCGGCATCTGCACGTCGGTGACTACGATGTCGAAGGGCTTCTCATAAAGCCGGATCAGCGCCTCTTCGCCGTCGACCGCGGTCGTGACCTCGAAGCCCGCCGCCTCCAGGATATTTTTTTCCATCGTCCGGGTGGTGAGCGAGTCCTCCGCCACCAGCACCTTTTTCTTCGCGCCCGGCAAGGCGACGGCGAGGCGCGCCGGCGTCGCGATCTCGGGCCGCGCCTGATGGGCGAGGGAGCGCAGCAGATCGTAGGGGTTCAAAATGAGCGCGATCTCGCCCTTGCCGAGCACCGTCCCGCCGGAGACGTGGGGCACGTGGCCGAAGAACCTGCCCAGCGCCTTGACGACGATCTCTTCTTCGCCCCTGAACGCTTCGACGCCGAAGAGCGCGCTGCCTCTCGGACTCTTGAGCAGCAGCGCCGGGAAGGCGCCGTTGCTGCGCTCCTTTCGGGGAAGCTCCAAAACATCCGCCAGCCAGGCGAACGCCAGCGGCGCGCCGTCGACGACGACGGTGGTCTTGCCTTCGATCGGCATGATCGTGTCGTGGGGGATGAGCAGGGTTTTTTCCAACGCGTCGGTGGGGATGCAGAAGACATCGCCTCCGGCTTCAAAAAGCAAGGCGTGCGTGGTGCTCAGCGTGAGCGGCAGGGAGAGGGTGAAGGTCGCGCCCTTGCCGGGCGTCGATTCGGTGAAGATCGAGCCTTTGAGCCGCTCGAGTTTCTCCAGCACGGCGTCGAGGCCGATGCCGCGTCCGGAGACCTCGGTGACCTGGGCGGAAGTGGAAAAGCCGGGACGGAAAATAAGGTCCCAGATCTCTTCGTCGCGCCACCGCGCCACATCTTCCGCCGAGGTCAGACCTTTCTTTACCGCGCTGCTTTCGATCGCGCGGCGGTCCAGGCCGCGGCCGTCGTCTTCTATCGTTATGACGACCTTGGGTCCCTCTTGCCGCGCCGCGATGCGAATCGTCCCCTGTCTCGCTTTGCCTTTGTTCTCCCGCTCGTCCGGCGTTTCCATTCCGTGGTCGATGGAGTTGCGGACAAGATGGATCAGCGGTTCCCGCAGCTCTTCGAGGATTTTTTTATCGAGGCGGGTCGAAGTTCCCTCCAGGCGAAGCTCCGCTTCCTTGCCGAGATCGCGGCTCAGATCGCGGACCATTCTGGGAAAGGGCTCGAGGATGGAGGATAGCGGCAGGAGGCGGAGATCGCGCACCCCTTCGTGGACCCCGTCGACCAGCAACTCCATCCTGTGGGTGTTCTCGGCCACGCGGCTGAGTACGCCGTGGAGCTCTTCGCTCAGTCGCTCGACCCGGCTGAGAGCCGGAGCGGCGTGGGCTTCCAGCGCCAATCTCCTGCGCCACTCTTGTAACCCGTCCAGGGCCTCATCGAGTTGGCGCAGATTGTCCGAAGCTTCGATCTTGGTGACCAGCAGCTCGCCCGTCTGATTGATCAGGTCGTCGAGCTTGTCGGTTTGGACGCGGATCGTCGCCAGAGCGGCCGCGCGGTCGCGGCCGGCGGGAGCGCGCCCGGCGCCGGCGAGCGGCCTGGGACTCTCCCCGGCCTCTTCGACTTTTTCGACCTTTCCTTCTTGGCCGGCCGGCCCGGCCTCGGCGGCCGATCTCTCTCCGGCGGCGATCTGGAGTTGTTCGATCAGCGAGTCGATGGCGGGAGGTTCTTCGCCCTCTTTCAGCGCGCTCAGCCCCTGCTCCAGCGCGTCCACGTCCTGGTAGAGGACGCCCATGATCGCGGGAGTCAAGCTCTTTTCTCCGCGCATGAGTTGCGTGAGCATGGTTTCAAGGTAGTGGGCGAGGCTCTCCATGCCCTTGAACCCCATCATGCGCGAGGCGCCCTT
>JBGPGE010000024.1:0-45837 GCA_041483675.1 Binatia bacterium | reverse complement strand
GGCATGGTTTTCCGGGCCGCGAGTTACGGCGGCCCGCTGGCTTACGGAGTCCGGTCTCTTTTGGAGCGCGGCGCCGGAATTATCCGCGCGGTTCCGATTCCGGTGGACGGGTTTTACGCTAAAGGGTTCGTCGAGAAATTGGAGCGCGAGCGGCGCTATGGGAATGTCTATGTGCTGGAAGATTGGGGCAGCGCCTACTTCCTGCGCGTGGAGTTTCCGAGAAAGGTGCCCGATATCGGTCTTCCCGGAAGAACGGAGCTGCCGGACGAAATGCCGGATTACGACTATGACCTGGCTCTCAAGGACGGGCATCTTGTTGTCAAGGGCAGGCTCGTGGACGAAAGAATCCGCAAGATTACCAGCAGCATCGGGGCGTTTCCGCCGGAGTTTACTACGGTCGTGCCGCTCAGCGACCGGGTCGAGGCGTTTTCCCATCGGTTCGGCAATAAGCTCCTGGAAGTGGTGCTCTTAAAAACACAGGCGCGTCCCGGCAGTGAGACCTGACATCAAAGCCAAACCGGAAACCGCAGAATCCTCCGATGCAGAGCCACGGGAGAACGAGCGTCCCCGTGGCTCTGCTGTTTCGGAGACCGTTATCGACTTCAGGCCGATGATCGCTTCCGACGTCGAGCGGGTGATGGAGATCGAGCGCGCGTCGTTCCCGTACCCGTGGAGCCAGGCTTTTTTTTACCAGGAACTAAAAGTCTCCTGCGCGTCGGCTGTGCTGGCGCTGGCCGGCGAGCAGGCTATCGGATACGTCATCTACTGGCTCGTTTCCGGAGAAGTCGATATCCATAATCTCGCCGTCCATCCGGGTTACCGCCGCCGCGGCGTCGCGCGCGCCCTACTGCACTGGGTGATCGGCGACGCGAAAGAGCGCGGCGCCGGTCGCATCACGCTGGAGGTCAGAAAATCGAACACTGGCGCTCAGGATCTCTACCGGTCGCTCGGGTTTGCCGAGCAAGGGGTCCGCAAGGGTTACTATTCGGACGACGGCGAGGACGCCCTAGCCATGGCACTTGACCTCTAAACGACCGGCGATGTTCCGCCCGTCCCGGGAATCGCTTAAAGGGTTCCATGAATTTATTGCTTTAAGTTATCTTCAAGCCTGAGAGAATTATTTTTCCTCTATGCCCCTTGACGGGTGCCTCGCGCGTGGTGTATTCTCACAATGTTCGATAGCGGTCCGGAGTGCGGGGCCGCTAATTTTTTTTGCACATTCTCCTCTCGTTCGGGCGGATTGACATTGTGCCAGCGCTGAAACACGAACCACCCACGCGGTCCTACGGATCGCTCTTACCTTCGGTCTCGCCGAGCGTTTTTCACCTCATTTCGCATCCTCGCCACGCAAGTGTCAGGCCTGGAGAACTTGGGATGTGTGGATTCAATCCTTCAGGAGGTGGCTATGTTTAAGGTCGGCGAGAAGGTCGTGTACCCGGCGCATGGCGTGGGCCAGATCGAGGCGATCCGCAGCCAGGTGATCTCAGGGACGGAGAAGCGATTTTACATGCTGCGGATTCTCGACAGCGATATGAAGATTATGATCCCGGTGGATAACGTAGATGCGGTTGGGTTGAGGAAAGTCATCGACAGAAATATGGTCAATCAGGTCTACAAGGTGTTGCGCCAAAAGAAGATCGAGGCGGATCAGCAGACCTGGAACCGGCGCTATCGAGAGTACACGGAAAAGATCAAGACCGGATCGATCCTGGAAATCGCGAAAGTCCTGCGCGATCTGTTCGTGTTGAAAGGGGACAAGGAGCTGTCCTTCGGCGAGCGCAAGATGCTCGACACGGCCAGGAACCTCCTGGTCAAGGAGCTCTCCATCGCGCGCTCTCACTCGGAAGATAAAATCATGGAAGAGCTGCGCCACATCTTCACTCATTAGGATCGGTGTCGGTTGAGCAAGTTCAAAAGGGCCGGGGGATAGAGACCTCGGCCCTTTGTTTTTTCGCCATCGGAAAATAACCATGCGCGTCAATGCCGTAATCGTCGCCGCCGGAGAAGGGAAACGAATGGGAGGCGGGATCGCCAAGCCCTTGCTGACGATTGCCGGACGCCCGTTGATCTTACACACGCTCGGCCGTTTCGCCGCCTCTCAAGTACGCAGAGTCATTTTAGTCGTGCCGCAAAAGGAGAGCGCGGGCTTCGAGCGGCTGGTCGCTTCGGACCCCGAGGCGAGCCGGTTGGACTGCGTCGTTCAGCCGGGCGGCGCCCGGCGGCAGGACTCCGTGAGGCAAGGGTTGGCGCGATTGGATGAGGACTGCGAGATCGTGGTGATTCACGATGGAGCGCGCCCGCTCATCTCTCCCGCGCTCATCGACCGCAGCGTCGAGGTTGCGGCGAAGGAGGGCGCGGCGGTCGTCGGCGTGCCGGTCCGCGACACGATTAAAATCGTCTCCGCCTCAGGCCGCGTCGAGTCAACGCCGACTCGAGATTCGCTCTGGGAGATCCAGACGCCGCAGGCTTTCCAGGTGAAAATTATCCGCGAGGCCCATCGCCGCGCCGAAAGGGATGGGATCGAGGCGACCGATGACGCGATGCTCGTGGAGCGCTTGGGCGGAAGCGTCGTTGTCCTGCAAGGCGACAGAACGAATTTGAAAATCACGACGCCGGAGGATATGATCGTGGCCGAAGCGCTGCTGTGGGGAAAGAAGCCGTTCTAGACAGTTTTGTTTCCTAGGGCCTCGTTCATGCTGCCCGTCCGGTACCCTTCCAGATCGAGGCTCACGTAGGCAAATCCGATCTCTTTGAATCTTCGGACAATCGCGGAGCGAATTTCCTTGTCGAGGACGCGGTCGATCTCTTCGGGCGCGAGCTCGATGCGCGCCGTCTCTCCGTGATAGCGCACGCGAAACTGGCGGAAGCGGAGATCCTTCAGCAAGCTCTCACACGCGGCTATTTTCTCCAATCGCTCGACATTGATCTCAGTGCCGTAGGGGAAGCGGGAAGAGAGGCAGGCGATCGCCGGCTTGTCCCAGGAGGGGAGATTGAGTTCCCGGCTGTAACGCCGGATATCTTGCTTGGTCATGCCGGCGTCGACGAGCGGATGTTGAATACGCCACTCTTTGGCCGCCTTGAGTCCGGGGCGGTGATCCTTTAGGTCGTCGAGGTTGGTCCCGTCGACGACTGTTGCGATTCCCAACTCGTCCGCCTGCCGGCGGCCGATCTTATACAGCTCGTCCTTGCAGAAGTAGCAGCGATTGACCGGATTGTTGACGAACGATGGGTTGTCCAACTCGCGAGAACCGACCGTAATGTGACGGCAGCCGATGAGCTTCGCGAGTTCCGTTGCGGCTTCCAGCTCTCCCGGAGGGGCCGTGGGCGAAGAGGCGGTCAGCGCGACGGCGCGGTCGCCCAATTCCACGTGAGCTACTTTGAGCAGAAAGGTGGAGTCGACGCCGCCGGAGAAGGCGACCAACACCCCCTCGGTAGCCCGCACCAACTCTCTTAGTCTTTCGAGCTTGGCGTCCACGGTCCGCTGAAGACATCCGTGCTGAGGTAATGCTCGCCTTTGTCGGCGAAGATCGTCACCACGACATGGCCCTTGCCCAGGGTTTTGGCTACCTTTAGGGCGGCCGAGCAGGCCGCGCCAGAAGAGATACCGACCAGAATGCCTTCTTCGAGCGCCAACCGACGCGTGTAATGCGCGGCGTCCTCGTCGGTCACCGCGATGATTTCGTCGATCACCTGCCGGTTGAGCACCGCGGGAATAAATCCCGCGCCGATTCCCTGGATCTTGTGGAAGCCCGGCTCTCCACCCGAGATGACCGGTGAGGCCGCCGGCTCCACCGCATAGATGCGCACGCCTTTCATCTTGTCTTTCAGCACCTCGCCCACGCCGGTGATCGTCCCGCCGGTGCCGACGCCCGCGACAAAAGCGTCGATTCTATCCATCTGCTTCAGTAACTCCTGGGCCGTCGTCCGGCGATGGACCTCGGGATTGGCCGGGTTGTTGAACTGCTGCGGCATAAAGTAGTCGGTGTGTTCGAGCAGCAGCTCCTCGGCTTTGCGAATCGCGCCGCCCATGCCTTTCGTATCCGGCGTCAAGATGACCCTCGCGCCGTAGGCCGCCAGCAAGCTGCGCCGCTCTTCGCTCATGGTGTCGGGCATGGTGAGGATCAGCCGGTATCCTTTTACGGCCGAAATCAGCGCAAGTCCGATCCCGGTGTTGCCGCTCGTCGGCTCGACGATGGTCGCGCCGGGTTTGAGTTTCTGATCGCGTTCGGCGGCTTCGATCATGCTGAGGCAGATCCGGTCTTTGACGGAGCCTCCCGGATTGAGGGACTCCAGCTTCGCCCAGACTTCGGCGTCGTTTTTGCCGGGAAGATTTCTGAGTTTAAGGACCGGGGTGGAGCCGATGAGATCGAGAATGGATCGGGCGCCGTTTAAGCTTGCCACTGCCTATGCTCTGCTTTCGACTGGAAAGAAGGTTCGAATCAATTCAAACATATGCTATATTTTTACCGTGTCAAAGTCAATGAAAAGTCACGACTCGGAGCGTGAAAACTCACCCTCGGCGACGGTCCTCGCGCTCTTTCCCGGCGCGCTCGGCGACTTCGTCTGTTTTCTTCCCGCGCTCCAGGCGTTGTCCGAGAGGGGGAAAGTCGATCTTCTGTTGGCGCGCTCCGAGTACGCCGCGCTTGCGCCTCCCAACGTGACGACGCGTTCCCTGGAGCGTTACGAAATCAGCCGCCTGTTCGTTGCCGGGTCGGAAGGCGATGAAGCGATCCGGCGATTCTTCGCGCCGTATGGGTGGGTCTATTCGTGGATGGGGAGCGGTGAGGAAGGCTTTGTCAGGCGTCTCAGCGCGGCGAGCGCCGGCACGGTCAAGTTGTTCCCTTTTCGTTCGAGCGACTCCCGGATGCACATGTCCGATTACTATCTGACCTGCGTCGCAGAGCCGGTGTCGGGAACGATGCCCGCCGCGGTTCGCCTGCAACCGGAAGATATTCTTTGGGCCGAAGAGTTTGTGCAACGCCGTGGCTGCGCGGAGGAAAAAATCCTCGCGGTCGCGCCCGGCAGCGGCGCAAGAGAAAAAAACTGGCCGGTCGAATTTTTCCTCGAAGTCAGCCGCTGGTGGCGTTGCGAGACCGGCGGGCAGGCGTTGGTCCTCTACGGACCCGCCGAAGAAGAGAGGCTCGGAGACCAAACCCGCTGGGACGGCGCGATCCAGGTTCGCGGCCTGAGTCTGGGCAAGGTGGCGGCGCTCCTCTCCCGGTGCGATCTCTATTTGGGAAACGACAGCGGGCTGACTCATCTTGCGGGCGCGCTCGGAATCGAGACCATCGCCCTGTTCGGCCCGACGGACGCGGCTGAGTGGGCGCCGCGCGGAAGGAGCGTGACGGTGGTAAACTGGCAGGTTGAGTGCTCCCCCTGCTCTTCATCCGCGATGAAGCGCTGCGCTCATCGCAAGTGTCTGACCGCCTTGAGACCCGATACGGTGACAGGCCTGATCCGGCGGTTAGTGTTCCCTTCGCGGATGGTTGAAACCCCTCGCCCCCCGATCGGAGTCGGGGGCAGGTTTCACGCGAAGCAAAAGTTCGTCATGCCCGCGGAAGCGGGCATCCACGGCGGTGGCGGAGCGGGCCATGAGGCAAAGAAAAGACTGGATTCCCGCTTGCGCGGGAATGACGGAATGGGGAGGTAGCCGACTTCCAGTCGACAGTTTTGGAACCCCTCGGCTTGGAGCCCAGGGTTGTTTAGTCGAGCGTCGTCGCCCGGCTTACAGCAGCTTTGCTAGATTGAACTAACCTATTGCCTGTGTTAAAGTTTTTGAAGGTTTCTGCCTCGTAAGGTTTAAGGAGGTTTCGCTTGAATCAGGTTTCCAAAAATCTCGCGCTCTGGCTGGTGCTGGTGCTGGTTTTTCTTTTCCTGTTTAACATTTTCAGCAAGCAGCACGGCCGCGATCCGGAAGTTATTTTCAGCGAGTTCATGGCCGCGGTGGATCGCGGGGAGGTGCAGGAAGTCACCATCCAGGGGCAGAATCTGCAAGGCAAATACCGCACCGGCGAGCGGTTCCGCACCTTTGCGCCGACCGATCCGGATCTGGTGAGGACGCTCCGCGAAAAGAAAGTCAAAATCGCCGCCAAGCCGGAGGAAGAATCTCCGTGGTACATGGTGCTGTTCCTCAACTGGTTTCCATTCCTGCTGCTCGCCGGAGTATGGATCTTCTTCATGCGCCAGATGCAGGTGGGCGGAGGCAAGGCGATGTCTTTCGGCAAGAGCCGCGCCAAGCTCCTCACGGAAAATCAGCACCGCATGACCTTCGCCGACGTGGCCGGCGTGGAAGAGGCGAAAGACGAATTGCAGGAGATTATCGCGTTTCTCAAAGACCCGAAAAAATTTACCAGACTGGGCGGCCGGATTCCCAAGGGTTGTCTGCTCGTCGGACCGCCGGGGACGGGCAAGACGCTGTTGGCGCGGGCCATCGCCGGCGAGGCGGGCGTCCCGTTCTACAGCATCAGCGGCTCGGATTTTGTCGAGATGTTCGTTGGCGTGGGGGCCTCGCGTGTGCGCGATCTCTTCGTCCAGGGCAAGAAGAACGCGCCCTGCATCATTTTCATTGACGAGATCGACGCCGTGGGGCGCCACCGCGGCGCGGGACTCGGCGGCGGCCACGACGAGCGCGAGCAGACGTTGAACCAGTTGCTCGTCGAGATGGACGGATTTGAGGCGAACGAAGGAGTGATCCTGATCGCCGCCACCAACCGTCCGGACGTTCTCGACCCCGCGCTGCTTCGCCCCGGAAGATTCGACCGGCGCGTGGTTGTTCCCCGGCCCGACATCAAGGGGAGAGAAGGGATTCTGGGCGTCCATATTCGGAAGGTCCCGCTCGCGCCGGATGTCGACATTTCCGTCCTGGCGCGCGGCACTCCCGGCTTTACCGGCGCCGACCTTGAGAATCTGGTCAACGAGGCGGCGCTGCTGGCGGCCCGCAGCGGCAAGGAAAAGGTGGATATGATCGACTTCGAGCTGGCCAAGGACAAGGTCATGATGGGCTCGGAGCGCAAGAGCATGATCATCAGCGAGGAGGAGAAGCGTATTACCGCGTATCATGAGGCGGGCCATGCCCTGGTCGCCAAATTGCTGCCCGGGACCGACCCGATTCATAAAGTAACGATCATCCCGCGTGGCATGGCTTTGGGTCTCACGCAGCAGTTGCCGATCGACGAGAAGCACACCTATCCGAAGGACTATCTGCTGAACAACCTGGCGATTCTTTTCGGCGGCCGCGTGGCGGAGGAGCTGGTCCTGGACCACATGACGACCGGCGCGGGCAACGACATCGAGCGCGCAACGGAGCTGGCTCACCAGATGGTTTGCGAGTGGGGGATGAGCGAGAGACTCGGGCCCATGACGTTCGGCAAGAAAGAGGAGCAGATCTTCCTCGGCCGCGATTTTACCCAGCAACAGGACTACTCCGAGAACACGGCGATTGAGATCGACGCCGAGGTCAGGCGCATCATTTTGGAAAGCTATCAGCGGGCGAAAGATCTGCTGCGGAGCAATCTCAATCTGCTGCACAGGATCGCCGAAAAGCTCATCCAAAAAGAGTCCCTGGATGGGGCGGAGATCGACGCCCTGGTGCAGGAGTTCGGAGGAAACGGCGGCCCGCCGATTTCTCCCATACCGGCCGTCGCCCACGCCTGAACCGGCCTCTTGAAGGATCTGCCGGCTCTCCGAAGTTTTTATCCCTCAACCCGAGCCTCGGTCGTAAGTAGTGAGGGCAGGCGCCTCACAAGGGCACAAATTTTTTTGAAGGCAGGAGGCAGCAGGCAGTAGCCTGCGGGCGAGGTGGATGAGCAAGAGTGAAGCGAAAACTCTCGTCGAAGCGCTCGCTTTTCCCGTCTCGAAGACGGGCTGGGCGCTTGAGACGCGGCACGGAACGGTGGACATGAACGGGCGCACCGCCCTCATGGGCATCGTCAACGTGACGCCGGACTCTTTCTCCGACGGCGGCAAATTCCTCGATCCGGGCCGCGCGGTGGCCCACGGGATCGAGCTTGCCGCCGAGGGCGCGGATATTATCGACGTCGGCGGCGAGTCCACGCGCCCGGGGGCGCAAGCGGTATCGGATCGGGAGGAGATGGAGCGCGTCCTCCCGGTAATCCAAGGGCTCAGGCGGAGCTTGTCGATCCCGATCTCGATCGACACGTACAAGGCGGAAGTGGCCCGGGCGGCGTTAGCGGAGGGAGCGGACGTGGTGAACGACATCAGCGCCTTGCGCTTCGACCCGGAGATGGCGTCGCTGGTCGCCGCCGAGCGGGCGCCGGTGATTCTCATGCACATGCAGGGGACGCCGCGGACGATGCAACAAAATCCGGTTTACCAGGACGTGGTCGCCGAGGTGAGAGACTTTCTCGCCGGCCGCGCCCAGGCGGCCGTGGCCGCCGGCGTCGATCGTGGACGAATCGTCATCGATCCGGGGATCGGCTTCGGAAAAACTCTGGATCACAATCTGGCGCTGCTCGGCGGGATAGCCGAGATCGCGTCGTTGGGCTACCCCGTGCTGGTGGGACCGTCGCGTAAGACCTTTATCGGCAAGCTGCTCGAGGTGGGGCCCGAAGACCGGCTGGAGGGCAGCCTGGCGGCGGCCGTGGCCGCGTCGCTGGCGGGCGCGAGCATTCTCCGGGTTCACGACGTCAAAGCGGCCTCGCGCGCGATCAAGATCGCCGACGCGATCCGCTTCGGTCCGCCTGACCCTTCACCCCTCACGCCTAACCCCTCACGGGTAAGGGGTAAGGGGTAAGGGGAGACAGAGATGCTTGATCTGTTCGCCCAGTTGCGCTGGCAGGACGCGCTCGATATCGCCATCGTCGCGTTCGCGGTCTACTGGCTGATCCGTATGATCCGCGGCACGCGCGCGATGCAGATGATCATCGGCCTGGTGGTGATTCTATTGGCCTACGTCGCCTCGCAGATGCTCGGCCTGTTTACGCTCAACTGGATGCTCGATAATTTCCTGGGATCGATCCTGGTGGTGATTATCGTCATCTTTCAGAGCGACATCCGCCGGGCTTTGACTCAGGTGGGACGGACGCCGTTGTTCGGCATCGCCGATCGCATCGAGCGCGGCCAGGCGCTGGAGGAGATCACCAAGGCCGTCGTTTCGCTCGCCAGCAAGAGGGTCGGCGCGCTGATCGTGCTCGAGCGCGAGGTCGGGCTGAACGATTACATCGAGGTCGGCACCGCATTGGACGCCCGCGTGAGCCGGGAATTGGTGGAGAGCGTTTTTCTGCCCCACTCGCCGATCCACGACGGGGCGCTGGTGATCCAGAAAGGCAGAGCCGCCGCGGCAAGATGCTTTCTGCCGCTCAGCGTGGACATGGATCTCAGCAAGGAGCTTGGCACCCGCCACCGCGCGGCGGTCGGCTTGACGGAAGAGACCGACGCGGTGGCGATCGTAGTCTCTGAGGAGCAGGGGAAAATCTCCTTTGTGGTCGATAGCAAGGTGTCGCACGACGTGGACGGCCCGCAACTCCGCGCCGCCCTCAAGCAGCATCTCGGCTCATGAAGCGGACCTGGCAAAAGTTGGTCTCCTATGTCAGCGGCGACCTGGCGCTCAAGCTTTTCTCGCTGTTTTTCGCGGCCGGGCTGTGGTTTTTCGTCAATGCGGGACAGAAGGCAGCCGAGAGGGCGATGGAAGTCCCCGTGGAGTTTCGTAATGTGGCGTCGGATCTGATGGTCATGAATCCGGGAGTCGGCGCGGTCGAGGTCCGGTTGATGGGGCCGCCGGCGCTGCTCTCCACGCTCGACCCCGACGATCTCAAAGTTTCTCTGGATTTGGACGGCGCGCGCGGGGGGACTTCGACTTTTAGGGTCAGCGCGGATTCTTTCAATCCGCCGCGCGGCGTGAGAGTGACGCGGATCAGTCCTTCGGTGGTCAACGTCAAGCTCGAGACCGTGGCGGCGCGCACGCTGCCGGTCACGGTGCGATTGGGCGGAAAACTTCCGGCCGGCTATAAGATCGCGCGTTTGGAGTCGACGCCGGAAGCGGTCAAAGTAAGAGGCCCGGCGAGTGAAGTGAACAACATGACCGCGGTGGAGACCGTGCCGCTCGAACTCGAAGGCGTGAAAGGACAGACCACGCGGGAAGTGCGATTGAGCTCCGCGGCCGGGACGCTGTCATTCTCGCCCGACCGCGTGACGGTTTCGCTGGCCTTGGAAGAAGAGATGATAACCAGGGAGTTCGGCCGAGTGGAGGTGAAGGCGAAGGATTTCTCCGGGCGCTACACCGTGACCCCGCGCCAGGTCTCGGTGAAACTCTCCGGCCCGAAGCGTATTTTAGAGCCGCTCCAGTTGGGCTCCGACCGGGTTTATCTGAATCTCAAAGGGCTGAGTCCGGGGAGCCACAACCTTCCGCTGACCATGAATCTGCCGCGGGAAGTGAAAGTGTTGGAGCAAAAGCCCGACCGCGTCAGGGTCGTTATCGGAGGCGCAGAAGGCTAGTCGGTAGAGGAGCGTGACGATATGGCCTCGGAAAAGATGAAGAACAAGCAGCCCGAGCGGCGGCTCTTCGGCACGGACGGAGTGCGCGGCGTCGCCAACCTCGAGCCGATGACGTCCGAAACGGCGTTGAAGCTGGGCCGCGCGTTGACGAGCGCGCTGCACAACGCCGCGCCGCACTCCGCAAGCTTGTCGGCGCGCCGGCAACCTCTCGCCGCATCCGGAAGTTCCGGCGTCTCTGCCCGGCACCGCTGGAAGATTCTGATCGGCAAAGACACGCGCCTTTCGGGCTACATGTTGGAGACGGCGTTGGCCTCCGGGATCTGCTCGATGGGCGCCGACGTGCTGCTGGTTGGACCGCTGCCGACGCCGGGCGTGGCCTTTCTCACGCGCAGCATGCGGGCCGACGCGGGCGTGGTGATCTCGGCGTCGCACAATCCGTTTCAAGACAACGGGATCAAATTCTTCTCTCACGAAGGATTCAAGCTGCCGGACGAGACGGAAGCGCAAATGGAACAGATGATCTTCTCCGGCGAAACCGACCGGCACCGGCCGACGGCGGAAGTGGTCGGCAAAGCGTTTCGTATCTCCGACGCCGTCGGGCGCTATATCGTATTTTTGAAACACGCTTTCCCTCGCCATCTCACGCTGGAGGGACTCAAAATCGTGGTGGATTGCGGCCACGGCGCGGCCTACCGGGTGGCGCCGGAGGTGTTGTCCGAGCTGGGAGCGGAAGTGATCCCGGTCGGCGTACAGCCCGACGGTGAAAACATCAACCGCGACTGCGGCTCGCTCTATCCCGAAACCGCGCGCCGGGTGTTGCTGGAGCGCAAGGCGGATTTCGCGCTCTCGCTCGACGGCGACGCGGATCGCGCCATCTTCATCGATGAAACGGGCGAGGTGGTGGACGGCGATCATGCGCTCGCCATCTGCGCCAGGGAGATGCAGCAGAAAGGCGTACTCAAGGGAGGCGCGGTGGTGGCGACGGTCATGAGCAACCTGGGTCTGGAGCTCGCGCTTCAGGAGATGAAGCTCAAGCTCGTGCGAACCGCCGTCGGCGACCGCTATGTGGTGGAAGAGATGCTGCGCGGCGGATTCAATCTCGGCGGCGAGCAGTCCGGCCATCTGCTCTTCCTCGATCACAACACGACCGGCGACGGCTGTCTCACGGCGCTCCAGGTGCTGGCGACGATGGTCGAGCGCGGCCGGCGGCTGAGCGAGCTTAAGAAGGTGATGACGCGGCTGCCGCAGGTGCTGCTCAACGTGGAGGTCAGGGAGAAAAAAGATATGGCGACTCTGCCGCGCCTCAGCGCGAATATCGCCGCGGTGGAAAAAGAGCTCAAGGATCGCGGCCGGCTGTTGGTTCGCTACTCCGGCACGGAGCCGCTGGCGCGGGTGATGATCGAGGGCGAGGACGAAGGGAAGATCCGGCGGATGGCGGAGGAGATTGCGGGTGAGATCAGAAAGGAACTGGGTGCTAAATCGTGAGGGGTTAGGGGTAAGGGGTTAACGGGTAAACGATGATGCTTCGTCTAGGCGTCAACATCGATCATGTGGCGACGGTCAGGCAGGCGCGGGGGATCGACATTCCCGATCCGCTGGAGGCGGCGCTGTTGGCGGAGCAGGGCGGCGCCGACGGGATCACCGTCCATCTTAGAGAGGATCGGCGCCATATTCAGGATAGAGATATCGAGCGGCTGCGCGGGAAGATTAAGACCAAGCTGAATCTCGAGATGGCCGCGAGTCCAGAAATGGTGAGTCTCGCGGAAAAGCTTCGGCCGGACGACGCCTGTTTCGTGCCTGAGCGGCGCGCGGAGCTTACGACCGAGGGCGGTTTGGACGTGCGGTCGCGACAAAAGAATATCCGCGACGCGGTGGAGCGGTTGCAGGCGCGAGGAATCAGGGTGAGCCTGTTCATCGATCCTGACAGGGATCAGATTGCGGCGAGCCGCGAGACCGGCGCGCATGGCGTTGAGATACATACGGGAAAGTACGCCAATGCAAAAAGAGATCGCTCGAAAGAGCTGAGCGAGGTGGCGGCCGCGGCCACGTTGGCGCGTGGGCTGGGTCTTGAAGTTCACGCCGGCCACGGGCTCAACCTCGATAACGTGACGCCGATCGCCCGCATTCCCGAGATCGTGGAGCTGAACATCGGCCACAGCATCGTGGCGCGCGCGATCATGGTAGGGATGGAGCGGGCGGTGAGGGAGATGAAGGAGCTGATGCGACAAGCGAGGGGCGCATCGTAGCCCGGATCGTTGGGCCTCCTCGGGAGCAAGCCATTCCGGTCGACGGCAATAGGTCGGTGCCTTGAGGCGAGCTTCGCGGTCGGTGCCGTCGCCCTCCACGGCTCGCCCCCTCGGAGTCTCCACCGCGAGCGTTGGGAGAGTAGCGTTGTGATCGTTGTTACAGCGAGTGAGATGCGCGAGCTGGATCGGCTGACGATCCAGAAATACGGCGTGCCGAGTCTTACGCTGATGGAGCGCGCCGGAGAGGCCGTGACGGAGGCCTTGCTCAAGTCGTTCGGCAAAATTGCTCGGGGCGGCGTGCTGGTCGTGGCGGGGAAGGGGAACAACGGTGGCGACGGCTTCGTCGTCGCGCGACTGCTCAAAAACAAAAGCATCCCCTGCGAGGTGATTCTGCTGGGACGCAAGGAAGAGCTGTCGCCGGACGCGACGGAAAATCTTCGGCGGTATCTCAAGGTCAAGGGAAAAGTGATTGAAGCAGGTCGGGACGGCATCGGGCCGCTCGCGGAGCGGCTCAAAGGCAAGAAGTTAATCGTGGACGCGATATTCGGCACCGGCTTGAAAGAGGAAGTTCGCGGAGCGTACGCCGAGGCGATCGCGGCGATCAACGCGTCGGGACTGCCGGTGGTCGCCGTCGATGTGCCTTCAGGCCTGGACGCCGACACGGGCCAGCCGTTGGGCACGGCGATTAAAGCCGAGCTGACGGTGACGCTGGGATATCCAAAGTTGGGAGAAGTTATCTATCCCGGCCTGACCTATGTCGGCGACCTTGCGGTGGCCGACATAGGTATTCACGCGGAAGCCGTTCGAGAGGTTTGTCCGCAGACCGAGTTGCTTGAAGCCGACGACATCTCGCGGCTCGTGCCCGAAAGAGAACCCGAGAGCCACAAAGGAACTTATGGCCATCTGCTCGTTGTAGCCGGCTCGCGCGGCAAGACCGGCGCGGCGATTTTGGCCTCAAAAGCGGCAATGCGCACGGGCGCGGGGCTGGTGACGCTGGCGTCGTCGCGCTCGCTCAACGGCATTTTCGCCGGCTCGATGATGGAGGCGATGACCGAGCCGCTGAAGGACAATGCCGACGAAGAGATCGAGCCTCCGAGCGATCAAGAATGGCGCCGGCTGCTCGATAAAAAGAGCGCGCTGGTGTTCGGGCCGGGCATCGGCGTCAACGAATCGACCCGCGCGGCGCTCTGGTGGCTGCTCCGAAATCTGGAGCTGCCGTGGGTGATCGACGCCGACGGGCTTGGCCTATTGGCAGGCAATGTCGAGAGGCTGCGCGGCGCGAAGCGCCCGCCGGTTCTTACGCCTCATCCCGGCGAGATGGCGCGACTCATCGGCGCCGATACCGCGGCGGTGAATAACGATCGAGTCGATGTGGCGCGCTCGTTTGCCCGCGCGCAGCGCTGCTATGTCGTGCTCAAAGGAGTGCGGACGGTGATTGCAACGCCGGACGGGAGGGCTTTTATCAATCCCACGGGCAACCCAGGCATGGCGAGCGGCGGCATGGGAGACGTGCTCGCGGGAATCCTGGGCGGGCTTCTTGCCCAGGGATTCAAGACGGAAGATGCGCTCAAGCTCGGCGTCTTCCTGCACGGTTTCGTGGGCGATCGAGTCGCCGCGCTCAAAGGCGAGATGGGGCTGATCGCTTCGGACGTGATCGAGGGATTGCCGGAGGGATTGAAGAAGCTGGTAGAGGGCAGAGGGAGAAAGGCAGTAGGCAGTAGGATGAAGGCGGAAAATTCATCCCTCATCCCTCACCCTTCATCCTTCGCTGTGACTTCCCGCTCCGCCGCGCAGACCCGGAGTTGGGGCAGAAAGTTGGGAAAGCTTCTGAGAGGCGGGGAGATTATCGGATTAGGCGGGGAGTTGGGGAGCGGAAAAACCTGTTTCGTGCGCGGGGTCGCCGAAGGCTTGGGCGTGGGGAAAGAGGCGTGGGTTCGCAGTCCGACTTTCACGTTGATCAACGAGTACGACGGACGGCTGCCGCTCTACCACATCGACCTCTACCGGATCGGCGGCGCGAGGGAACTGGAGGAGTTGAATCTGCGCGACTATCTGTTTTCCGACGGAGCGACGGTCGTCGAGTGGTTCGAACATCTGCCGAAGGAAGAGGTGGACGAATATCTGCTGATCGCCTTCGAGCACGGCGGCGGGAACGAACGGAAGTTGACCTTCACGGCCCACGGGCGGCAGTATGAAGAAATCGTGGAGGCGTTAGGCGTTAGGCGTGAGGCGTGAGGTCAGAGAGAAGAGGCGGAAGGCAGGAGACAGTAGGCTGGAAGCAAAAGTTCGTCATGCCCGCGGAAGCGGGCATCCAGGGGGTTGGGCAGTGGTCAGTAGGCTGAAAGACTGGATTCCCGCTTGCGCGGGAATGACGGAATGGGGAGGTAGCCGACTTCCGGTCGACAGTTTTGGAACCCCTCGGCTTATAGCCGAGGGTAGGTTAGTCTTGAGCTAGCGAATCGAAAATCCAAAATCGAAAATGGGACGGGGTTAGGGTACGGGAGAGGCAAGTGGGACTGATTGTTCAGAAATACGGCGGGACTTCGGTGGGGAGCGTGGAGCGGATTAAGAATGTCGCGAAGAAGGTCGTCGCTGCAAAGCAGGCGGGGCACGACGTCGTGGTGGTCGTCTCGGCGATGGCGGGCGAGACCAACCGGCTCGTCGGCCTTGCCCAGCAGATTTCCGAGCTGCCCGATGAGCGCGAGCGCGACGTGCTGCTCGCTTCGGGAGAGCAGGTCTCGATGGCGCTGCTGGCGCTGGCGATCAACGATATGGGCCACAAGGCGCGTTCGTTTCTCGCCCATCAGGTGAGGATCGAAACCGACAATGCCTATGGGAAAGCGCGCATCAAAAGCATCGACTCTACCCGGGTGCGCAAAGCGCTGAAGAGCGGAGAGATCGTCGTCGTGGCCGGCTTTCAGGGCGTGGACGAAGACGACAACGTCACCACGCTCGGCCGCGGAGGGTCGGACACCAGCGCGGTCGCCGTCGCCGCGGCGCTGAATGCCGAGGCTTGCGAGATCTACACCGACGTCGACGGAGTTTTTACCACGGACCCAAATCTCTGCCCCGCGGCGCGCAAGCTCGATCGGATTTCCTATGAGGAGATGATCGAGATGGCGAGCATGGGGGCCAAGGTGCTCCAGATCCGTTCGGTGGAGCTGGGGATGAAGTTCAAGGTGCCCATTCATGTCCGGTCGAGCTTTAACGACGCGCCGGGGACCTGGGTGGTCGAGGAGGATGAAAGCATGGACGAAGTTCTCGTTTCAGGCGTGACCTATGACAAAGACGAGGCCAAGATTACGCTGGTGAGCGTGCCGGACCAGCCTGGGCTGGCGGCGCAGATTTTCGGTCCGATCGCCGACGCGAACATCGTCGTGGACATGATTATCCAGAACGCCAGCGAGGACGGGACCACGGATTTGACTTTTACGGTTCCCAAGGCGGATTTTAAAAAGGCGCGCGCAATCGTCGAGCAGACCGCGAAGACGATCCGGGCGAAGGGCGTCAACGTCGATCCGGACGTCGCCAAGGTCTCCATCGTCGGCGTCGGCATGCGGACCCACGCCGGCGTGGCGGCGAAGATGTTTCAGATCCTGGCGCGCGAAGGGATCAATATCGAGATGATCTCGACCTCCGAGATCAAGGTTTCCGTCGTGATCGACGCAAAACAGATGGAGCCGGCGGTGCGCGCGCTGCACAAGGTCTTTGTCGAACAGCAGGGAAAATTATGAAGGACGTTTTGATCTTTGATACGACCCTGAGGGATGGCTGTCAGGCAGAAGACATCTCTTTTACTCTCGAGGATAAGCTCCGCATCGCGGAGAAGCTTGAGGAGATGGGTGTTGACTACATCGAGGGAGGATTCCCGGGCTCCAATCCGCGAGATGCAGAGTTCTTTAAGAAGGTTAAGAAAATCGGGCTGAAGCATGCCAGGATTGCCGCCTTCGGGATGACGCGAAAGCCCTCTTCCAAGCCTTCTCAGGACCTTAGCCTGAAGACGCTGCTCGACGCGGACGCGCCGGTTGTGACTCTCGTGGGAAAAGCATGGGATCTCCATGTGCGCGAGGCCCTCAGGATCAGCAAAAGGGCCAATTTGGAAATCATCGCGGATTCCGTCGCTTTTATTAAGAAGCGTGTGGACGAGGTGGTTTTCGACGCGGAACATTTTTTTGACGGCTACCGCTCGGACCCAGAGTACGCCTTAGAATGTCTCAAGGCGGCGGAAGAAGGGGGCGCCGATTGGATCGTGCTCTGCGATACCAACGGCGGGAGGATTCCGAGCGAAATCCGCGCCGCGATCGCCGCGTTGAAAGGCGTGATCTCGACGCCGCTCGGCATCCATTGCCACAACGACGGCGAACTGGCGGTCGCCAACACCCTGACCGCGGTGGAGATGGGCGTCAGGCAGGTGCAGGGGACGATCAACGGCTTCGGCGAGCGCTGCGGCAATTTGAACCTCTGCTCGGCGATCGCGGACTTGCAACTCAAGATGGGCAAGCGATGCGTCGAGCCGGAGCAGCTTAAAAAACTGCGCGAGGTCTCCCACTTTCTCTACGAGCTGGCCAACTTGAGCCCGTACAAGCATCAGCCTTACGTGGGCGACAGCGCGTTCGCCCACAAAGGCGGGATGCACGTGGCCGGGATTCTCAAGAACCGGGAGACTTACGAGCACATCGACCCCGAGCTGGTCGGCAACCGGCAGCGGGTCTTGGTCTCGGACCTGGCGGGGCGGAGCAACGTCATCTACAAGGCGAAGGAATACGGCATCGATCTCAGGAGCGACGATCACGCCGCGCAAAAAATCCTGGGTCGGATCAAGGATCTGGAGAGCCAGGGCTTTGAGTTCGAGGCGGCGGAGGCTTCCTTCGAGCTTTTGATCCAGGAGGCGCTCGGCCGCAAAAAGAAAAATTTTCGGCTGCTCGGCTTTCGCGTGATCGATGAGAAGAGAAAAGAGGGCGAGCCGCCGATCTCCGAGGCGACCATCATGGTCGAGGTGGACGGCGTGGTCGAGCACGCCGCGGCGATGGGCAACGGTCCGGTCAATGCCCTGGACACCGCGCTGCGCCGCGCGCTGACCAAATTTTATCCTTCGCTCAAGGAGATGGAGCTGCTGGATTACAAAGTCCGCGTGCTCTCCTCCGGCGAGGGGACCGGCGCTGCGGTGCGGGTGCTGATCGAGTCGGGAGACAAAAAAGAGCGGTGGGGCACGGTCGGCGTGTCGCAGAACGTGATCGAGGCGAGCTGGCAGGCGGTGGTGGATAGCATCGACTACAAACTTTACAAGGACACAAAATAGGCAACAGGCATTAGGCAGAAGGCATCGGTACGGGCGACCGGCCAGTCGCCCCTACGCACGTCGCACGCCTTGCTTGCTATATCCCATGTGGCAGACGCTTAAAGAAGACATCCGGGTCGTTTTTCAGCGCGATCCGGCGGCGCGGAATATCTGGGAAGTCATCTTCACCTATCCCGGCTTCCACGCGATCCTGATCTACCGGCTGGCGCACTGGCTCTGGCGGTCGCAACTCACGACGCTGGCCAGGTTCGTGAGCCACGTCGGCCGGTTCCTCACCGGCATCGAGATCCATCCCGGCGCGAAAATCGGCCGGCGTTTTTTCATCGACCACGGCATGGGCGTGGTGATCGGCGAGACCAGCGAGATCGGCGACGACGTGACGCTCTACCAGGGCGTCACGCTCGGCGGCACGTCGACGGAGCGCATCAAACGCCACCCGACGATCGAAGAGTCGGTGACGATCTTCAGCGGCGCGGCGGTGCTTGGGCCGGTGACCGTCGGCCGTCACAGCCGGGTGGGGGCGGGCTCCGTGCTGGTGACGTCGGTGCCGCCGCACTCGACAGTGGTCGGTATTCCGGGCAGGGTGGTAAAAATCGAGGCGAAGCACACGCCGACGGGGAAAGCGATCATCGACCTCAACTCGGCCGACCTGCCAGACCCGGTGCAGCGCGCGCTGACCAACGCGCTCGAGCAGGTCGAGCGGTTGGAAAAGCGCGTCAATGAGATCAGCGCGCGCCAGGGTGGGTTGGAGGAGAAGCAGGCGGAGGACAACGAGACGCTGCGCAAGGTCAAAGAGCTGATTAAGAATTCGGGAAGCTAAAAGAGAAGAAGGTTGAGGGCACTCGTAGGGGCGACCGGCCGGTCGCCCTACTGTCTGGCCGATTGCGTTCCGTCTCAAGTCATTTGAAAGCAAGCGATGATGCTTACGACAAGAAAAAAGGTTGTGGTGGCGATGAGCGGCGGGGTGGACAGCTCCGTCACCGCCGGTCTCTTAGTGGAGCAGGGCTACGAGGTCGAGGGGGTGTCGCTGCGCTTGTGGGAGTGCCAGCGCGATCAGCCCCAGAACTGCTCCGATTCGATGGGGGCCAGGACGGTTGCCGATCTGCTCGGCATCCCGCACAGCCTCATGGACTTGCGGTCCGATTTCGTCAAGACGGTGGTCAAGCCGTTCGTCGCGAGCTACCTGAAGGGGCAGACGCCCAACCCGTGCGTCGCCTGCAATCGCGACTTCAAGCTCGGCGCTTTGCTCGACTGGGCCAGGGCGCGCGGCGCCGATTACGTCGCGACGGGTCACTACGCCCGAGCGCTCAGGGACGCCGGCGCCGAACGGGTCTCGCTCGCGCGCGGCGCGGATCGAAATAAGGATCAGTCCTATTTTCTCTTCTCCCTGTCGCAGGATCAGTTGTCTCACACGCTGTTTCCGCTGGGCGATCTGGAAAAGAGCGCAGTGCGCCGTCATGCGCGGCGGCTCGGCCTACCGGTCGCCGACCGGCCGGAGAGTCAGGATATCTGCTTCGGCGACTATCGCGCGTTCGTCGAATCCCTGGCCGAGCCCGACGATCTTGCCGGCGGCGATGTCGTCGACCGGGCGGGAAATATTTTGGGCCGCCACGAAGGGATCCACCGCCTGACGATCGGGCAGAGAAAAGGCTTGGGAATTTCCGCCCCTCATCCGCTCTACGTCCTGGAGATCGACGAGCTGGAGAAGCGCGTCGTGGTCGGCGCCAAAGACGAGCTTCAGTGCCGTGGGCTGGTAGCCGAATCGGTGAGCTGGATCGAGCCGCCGGCAAAGGACGAGATCGACGCGGAAGTGCAGGTTCGTTACCGCTCGCCGTCAGTGCCGTGTCTTGTGCGCGTCCGCGAAGACGGCAAGTGCGAGGCGCGCTTTGAAGAAAGCTTTCCGTCGGTTACTCCCGGCCAGGCCGCGGTGTTCTATCGGGGAGACCGCGTGTTGGGGGGAGGGTGGATTGAAAAAGCCATACGTTAAAAAGGCAAATTGCAAAATGCAAATTTTAAAATGCAAAGGAAAGGGAGATCTCTTGCGATTTTGCATTTTACATTTTGCAATTTTCATTTTGCATTGCGCCGGAGGCGCGTGAGATGCGCATCGCCATCACCACTCTCGGCTGCAAGATCAACCAGTACGATTCCGCCGTCATCCAGGCGCGTCTCGAAGATAAGCGGCATTCCATTGTCCCGTTCGAGGAGCACGCGGACGTCTATATCATCAACAGCTGCACGGTGACCGACCGCGCCGACTGGGAGGCGCGCCAGCTCGCGCGCCGCGCCAAGCGTCGAAGCCCCGAAGCGCGCGTGCTGGTAGCGGGCTGCTACGCGCAGGTAAAGCCGGATGAAGTTGCGCGGGTCCCGGAGGTGAATTACGTCGTGGGACTTAACCGACTGGACGATCTGCTGCGCTTCGTCGATCAAGATCGGCCAGACCTTCTGCCGGATGCGAAACGAATCGCGGTCGGGGATGTCGGCAAGGAGCGCAGGGCGCCGGTGCTCGGCGCGCGCGAGCTTCCCGGCCATACGCGCGCGTTCCTCAAGATCCAGGAAGGGTGCAACTATTCCTGCACCTATTGCATCATCCCGACCGCCAGAGGGCTGAGCCGCAGCGTTTCTCCGAAAAATGTTTTAACAGAGGTCCGCTCGCTCGTGGAGCGGGGTTTCGTCGAAATCGTGCTGACCGGGATTCATCTCGGAGGCTACGGCCACGACCTCGACCCGAAGATGGATCTCACGGCCCTGCTCGAAACGATCATTGAGAAAACGCCGATCCGCCGACTCCGACTAAGCTCGCTCGATCCGCGCGAAGCGCCGGACCGCCTGCTGAAATTGATGGCGCAATCGTCGACGCTCTGCCCCCATCTCCACATCTGCGCGCAGGCCGGAGAAGACAGGATTCTCAAGCAGATGCGGCGCAACTATGATACGGCCTATTACCGCGACGTGATGAGCCGAACGCGTGAAGCGCTTCCCGACGCCGCGCTGGGGAGCGACATCATCGTCGGCTTTCCGCAGGAGAGCGACGAAGATTTCGAGCGGGAGATGGAATTTTTCGGCTCGCTGCCTCTCACCTATTTTCATGTCTTTCCCTATTCGGTTCGCTCCGGCACTCCGGCCGCCGCTCTCCCGGATCATGTGCCCGCGGCGGTCAAGAAAGAGCGCGGGCGGCGCATGCGCGAGCTTGGGGCGAAAAAAAGGCGGGAGTTCTACAGCCGCTTCATTGGCCGGCGGGTCCAGGTCCTGATGGAGCGGACATCAAAAGGCTACAGCAGAAACTATCTTCCCGTGTGGGTCCACGGAGGAGCTGGCCGGCTCAACCGCGAGGTGGAGGCGGTGGTCGAGGGGTTTGAGGACGGGTCGCTGTTCGGCCGGGCGCTCAACGGTTAACTATTTTCGATTTTAGATACTTCGACGGAGTTTATCCTGAGCGGAGTCGAAGGGCTCAGTACAGGTTTTGGATTTTAGATTGAATTTCTTTGGGGTCAATTCCCCGCAGCTTGCTGCGCAGTGGTAGTTAGTGGCTCTGCTAGAGTCCGTCATTCCCGCATGCTTTTAGCGGGAATCCAGGAGAATTTCGGACTGGACCCCCGATTAAAACATTCGGGGGTGACAACTTGGGGGAAAGTCATCCGAGGGCATCTTGATACCCCGCAGCTTGCCGCGGGGTTGTTCATTCCAAGATCGGCAATCAAAAACCTAAGTTGACAAATATCGTGGCGACAGCAGGAAATGAATCAGACTTAGCTCGCCTCCAGACTGAGCTGGGATATAGCTTCTCCAGTGGCGAACTCCTCTTGCGTTGTCTGACGCACGTTTCCTATGGGAAAGGCAAACAGAACGAGCACAACGAAACGCTGGAGTTCCTCGGCGATGCCGTGCTCGATCTCGCGGTCAGCGATCTTCTCATGCGCGGTTTCCCCGAAAAGAGCGAGGGGGACCTCTCCAAAATGCGCGCATCGCTCGTGAACGCTACCGCGCTGGCGGAAAAAGCCGCGGAGCTCAGGCTGGGCGACTTGTTGCGCATGGGCAAAGGCGAGGAGCGCAGCGGTGGGCGGAAAAAGAAATCTATCCTAGCCGGCGCCTTCGAGGCGGTGATCGGAGGGGTTTACTGGGAGGGAGGCTACGAATCCGCGCGCCGCGTGGTGGAGCGTTACTTCGGCGCCGACATCAAGGAGAGAAACCTGGGCCAGCAGGACTACAAGACCCGGCTGCAAGAGATCAGCCAGATGCTTTTCCACGCGCCCCCCGACTATCGCCTGGTCGCCGAGACCGGGCCGGATCACGAGAAGCGCTTCATAACGGAGATCGTCGTCGGCGGCAAGATACTGGGTCGGGGAGAGGGCAGGAGCAAGAAGCAGTCTGAGCAAGAAGCCGCCCGAAAAGCTCTCGATGAGTTGCAACAGGCCGGCGAGGTTGCGGGAGTCATCGATTTTCCCAAAAAGTAGAAGAACTTTCCTTGTAATTCCGAGTTTTGAGAGTCCTTAGCCATCCCGGCTTCCTAACACCCCGCGGCCGTTTAGCTTCCGGCTGGCATATTGTTTGCTCAACCGCCTATGGCAGGAAAGGAGAGCTGTCATGGAAGGCATAAACGAGCTGAGCGCGATGGTCGAGCTGGAAGCCGCCGAGGCCGGGGCCGGGGGGCTTTCCGAAGTCGAGAGGCTGACCAACGAATTCGAGGCCCATGAAGGGCATGAGGAAAAATTTCTCCTCCAGTATAAGGAGCTGATAAAGCAAACCGGTAATCCACTGATCAAGTTCCTGCTGCAATTGATCGTTTCGGACGAAGAGAAACACCATGCGGTGAGCCATGCGATGCTCTCCACGCTGAAGGGCGACCTCAACTGGACCAAGCCCGCGGACGCTTTGCGCGGCCTCTATAATCTGGGGGCGGAAAAAGAGCCGCTGATGGAGCTTACCGAGGGGTTCATCCGGGTTGAAAGGAACGGCATAAAGGAATATAAAAAACTCATCAAGGAGAGCAAGGGGTATTACCACGACCTCTTTGTACTACTGTTCCAGTCGATGGTGCACGACTCGGAAAAGCACATCAAGATCCTGGAGTTTTTGCGCCAGAGATTGAAAGAGGCCTAGCAGATGCCTGCGGAAAAATTCGATCCCCTTAGCGGCTTCGCCGAGATCGAGCGGTTGGTGGCCAGGGTTTATTTTCGCTTTTCCCATCTTTTCCTGGACCGGTCCGAGCTGCGGGATTTCTGGTGGGAGATGGCGAGGCAGGAGGAACAGCACGCCGCGATCCTGCTCGCCTGCAAGGCGTTCATCGAAAACTACGACGACGAGAATCTCGATCCGAGCGTCAGCCGCGAGAAGGCCGCCGAAGTGACGGCGCGAATAACCGGTTATCTCAATCGGGGCACGCCGTCGATCGGCGTCGAGGAAGCTTTCAAGATTGCTTTGGAGATAGAGACCTCGGAGATCGATGTGATCTATGGGAAACTCTTGCAGTTCGGCGGGCCCAAGATCGCTCAGACGCTCGAGAACATAGGAGTCCCCGCCAGCGTGCAGCGACAGAAGCTCAAGGCGGCCCTCAGACATTTTTGCAGCGACCCGGAACTGCTCACGGCGGCCCAGGCGCTCTAAGCTTCCGCGATCTTTCACGTCTTTTGCGAAACCAACGCTGTTTTTTCCCGAATCTAGGACGCGCGCGATAAAAACCCCCTTGTAGCGCGCCATTCTGTCTATCGCCTGCTCGCCTTGCCTTCTGGCACTTTTATTGCTGCATCATCGGACGAGGAGGCCTATGCTTCCCGAATCTCAAGCCCGAACGCGCCGCATTCGCATAAGTCCGGACGATCTACAGAGATCGCTGGTTGCGGCCATGTTAGAGCCCGCTTTCTATCCTCAGGGGCCCGCGGAGGTGTCTCACGGGGAGACCCATATCTCCCACCTCTTTTTTGCGGGAGATCTGGTTTACAAGATCAAGAAAGCCGTGCGCTATTCCTTTGTGGACTATTCCACGCCCGCGAAGCGGAAATACTTCCTGCAAGAGGAGTTGCGTCTCAACCGAAGACTCGCGCCCTCAGTCTATCTCGGCATCCTCCCCATCTCCCACGACGACTACGGGTGGCAGTTAGGCAGCGACGCGCACCCGGCGGAATACGTCCTCGTCATGCGCCGTTTGCCGGCGAGAAGAATGCTGGACTATCTGCTGGAGCAGGGACAGGCGACCGTGCCCATGATGCAATCTCTGGCGGAAACCCTGGCGCAGTTTCACGCCGAGGCGCGGACCAGCGAAAAAATCCGCATGCGCGGCCGGCCCGAGGTTGTCCAAGAGGTCTTGGAGCGCAATCTCTCCGATATCCGGCCCTTTATCGGGCGATTGCTGAGCGAGGAGACCTATGCGGCGATCGCGAGCTTTTTCAGCCGATCTTTGTCCCTCCACCGCGGCTTGATTGAGCGCCGGGTGGACGAGGGGCGCATTCGCGAGCTGCACGGCGATCTCCACTGCGAGCATGTCTGTTTCGCGCCGGAGGGCATTCAAATCTTCGACTGTGTGGAATTCAACCCCGACCTGCGCCGTTTCGACGTCGCCGCGGAGATTGCGTTTTTATTGATGGATCTGGAATGCCGTGGGGCGGGAGAGCTTGGCCGGACGTTCCTGGACCGCTACGTCGAGCTGTCCGAAGATCGCGAGCTGCCGGAGCTGCTGAGCCTTTACAAATGCTATCGCGCGTTGGTGCGCGGCAAAGTCTATGCGCTCCAGGCGGCCAAAATGTCGGATCTCGCAGCACGCTACTTCGACCTCGCCTATAGCTACACCTGGGATGAGTTCAAGCCTTTTCTTATTCTCGTCTGCGGCCTGACCGGCAGCGGAAAATCGACTCTGGCCCGGGCGCTTGGGCGGCGGCTGGGCTTGCCGGTCGTCAGCTCGGATGTTACGCGCAAAACGCTTGCCGGACCGTTGGCCGAGCCGCAGCTCGCGTCTTACGGAGAGGGGATTTACAACCCGGCCATGACTGAAAGGACCTACGCCTCGCTCGTCGAGCAGGCGGAACCGCTTATGCTTGACGGCCGGGGCGCGATTTTGGATGCGACGTTCCGGGGCCAGGCGCACCGCGCCGCCGTAATCGCTCTGGCCCGAAAAAACCGCGTTCCTCTGGTCGTGATTCATTGCCGCTTGTCCGAGGGGCTTGCGCAAGACCGGTTGGCGAAGCGCTCCGCAGCCGGCAACGACATCTCCGACGGCCGGTGGGAGATCTACGCGGCGCAAAAGGAATCCTTCGAGCCGGTCGTCGATGTCCCGGCGGAATCTTATTTGGTTCTCGACACCGAGCTGTCTCCGGCGGAGGTCGTCTCCGGAGCCGAAACGTTTTTGCGCGCGGCTTTGAAGCGCCGCTCGTAGCAGGCGCGGATCTGCTCGCGGAGCTTCTCGTAATCCCGGAGCAGCAGCTCTCCCGTCTTGGTTTTCTTTTTGTTTTTATAGCCGAGCGCCAGGGCGATCCCCTGGAGCTTCTCGGCGTCTCTTTCCAGGAGATCGATCGACTGCTGGCGCTCCAGCCGGAGTCGATGGTCGAGACGGCGGAGGAAGAGGTAGCCTTCCGAGAGCAGCCGGTATTCAGCGTCCCCGATGATCTTGCAGTCGCTGAGCGCCTTAAGGGCCGCCAGGGTTCCTTGCTGCTGCAGCCCCGTCTCCTGCCACCCGTGCGACAGCTGGAGCATCTGTGCCAGGAACTCGACGTCCACCATCCCGCCCATGCCTTTTTTCAAATTGAACTGCGAGTCGCTCTCCTGCGCCAGCTCATTTTCCATCCGCATACGCAGGTGGTCGATCTCCGCGACGCCCGCTTGGGTCAAGCCTTTCCCGTAGGCAAAGGCGCGCGCTACCGCTTCAGCATCGCGGCCGAGCGACGCGTCGCCGCCGGCCGCGCGCATCTTGATGAGCGCCTGTCTTTCCCACAGTTCCGAGCTGGTTTCATGGTAGTGCCGAAACGCCGCCAGGGAGGTGACGATGGGGCCGGCCCTGCCCGACGGGCGCAGCCGCATGTCGATTTTATAGAGCACGCCCTCCACCATCGATGCGGACAGAAACGTTATAAGCTTCTGGCCGAGTCTTACGTAATAGTCGTGCGCCTCGAGCGCGCCGGATGCGCCTCCGGTGCTTGGGCTGTCCTCGACGGCGTCATAAATAAAGATCAGGTCGAGGTCCGAGTTGTAGTCGAGCTCTTTTCCTCCGAGCTTCCCCATGCCGAGGACGGCGAAGCGCCCGCCGCCGATCCTGCCGTAACTTTTCTCAATCTCCTGGAGGGAAAGATCGAGGGCCGCTTTCACGCAGGCGTCGGCCAGATCGGTAAGCTGGTCGAAGATCTCCAGCAGGTCGAGGCCGCCGCCGAGATCGCCGAGGCCGATGCGTAGAAACTCTTCGGCCCTCACGCGCCGCATTGCGTTGAGTTTGTCCTCGATTTCTGCTCGCCCGGCGGTCGCGCCCGTCAGGTCGGCCAGCAGCTCCGTAGCGGATTTGCGCAGCCGTGTGAGATCGGCGCGGATCAGGCTGTCGAGCAACTCCGGGCGCTGGAGGAACAGGTCGGTCAGAAACTGGCTGCCGGCAAACAGATTGACCAATAGCCGCATGGTCTTGGGATTCTCCGCGAGGAGCGAGAGAAATCCCGTGCGCGCGCCGATCCGGTGGCTGAACTCCGCCAGGTTGAACAGCGTCCGGTCCGGAGCGGAGGAATCGAGGACTGCTTGCACCAGCGCGGGGCCGAGAGTGCGCATGACCTTGAGTCGCCGGGGACTGGGGGGCGAATAGCGTTCGCCGTCCCGCACGGCGAGCAGGTTACGATAGGCCTGCTCCGGCTCCGTGAAGCCGAGGCGCCGGATCTCGTTCAGAAAAAGTTCTTCATCGTCCAGGTCATGCCAGACGGCGCCCGAGCCGGCATCGGTCCCCGTCTCGTTCTCTTTTTGAGCGCTGTAGAAGAGGCGGTCGAATGCCGCGCGCACGGCGCGGGTGTGCCTCCGATAATCTTGTCGGAACTGAGCCGCTTCGCTCTTTCGTTTCGATTTCTCATAGCCCAGGCGGCGCGCCAAGGCCTCTTGTGCATCCTTCCCCTCCGGGATCGAATGGGTATGGCCCTCCTGGACGATTTGAATCTTGTGCTCGACGTTGCGGAGAAACAGATAGGCCCGGCTCAACGTTTTCGCCTCGGCGGGCGGAACGAAGTCGTGGCTTGCCAAAAGCGCCAGCGCTTTGACGGTGTTGATCTCGCGGATCAGCGGCTCGTATCCGCCGTTCACGAGCTGGAGCGCCTGAGCGAAAAACTCTATCTCTCGGATCCCGCCCGGCCCGAGTTTGACGTTGCTTTCTTGATTCGACGGGCCCAGCAGTTCGCGCTCGATCCGCGCTTTCATCTCCCGTAACTCTTCGACCGTCGTGAAGTCGAGGTAGCGGCGGTAAATAAACGGCTCGACCTGGCTTAAAAATGAAGCGCCCAATTCCTTGTCCCCGGCGACCGGCCGGGCCTTGATCAGCGCCGATCTTTCCCAGCACTGGCCCCACGATTCGTAGTAGAGCAGGGCGGAGCCCAGCGATTGGACCATCGGACCGTGGCGCCCGAGCGGGCGCAGACGAAGGTCGGTCCTGAAGACAAAGCCCTCCTCGGTGACCTCTCCCATGGCGCGGGTGATTTTTTCGGCGAGGGCGGCGAAGAATTCGCGCGGCGTGAGCCGCCCTTTGACGCCGCCGGCGCTTTCCCCTTCGTCCTCCTCCGAGAGATAGACGATGTCGATGTCGGAGCTGAAGTTAAGCTCCGCGCCGCCGAGCTTTCCCATGCCGAGAATAACGAAGCGGTTGGGCGTCTCACTGCCCGGCAGGTTGAGCGCGCCGAAATCCCGCTCCACTGCGGCGCGCGCCGAACGATAGGCGATCTGGAGCGAGGCCTCCGCGAGGGCCGTCACCTCTCTCACCGTGTCTTCAACGGGGTATTCGGAGATGAGGTCATTCAGGCCGATGCGAAGGTATTCACGCTGTTTGTGTTGCCGGAGCGCGCGGGCGACTTCGTCGGGCTGGGCGCTCCTGCTGAGTTGCCCCGACAATTCCGTCAGGTTCTGCGCCGCGCTCTTGGTCGTAGTATGAATAGCGTCACGCAGGAGTTGGGGCCAGCTCTTTTCTTCCCGGATCAGAATCTCGCTCAGGTAGGCGCTGCCGCCCAACAGCCGGATGAGGGGCGGGAGCAACTCCCGCGGCAATCGGTTGAGGTTACCGGCGCCGCCGCTTTCGATCAGCCGCTGAAGGTTGGCGCCAGCCATAGCAGGCGAGGGACTCTTCCCGATCAACCGCTGCAACTCTCTGCAGCGCGCGGGCGGGAGGCCGTAACTGTTGAGAGCTTTCACGTCTCTAAGGCTAATAGGCTTGGTTTCAAGCTGCAAGTCTCCACGGCAAGAAAACAGGCCTTGAGGAAGGCGGTTTGCGAGGCAAATGGGCACGCAGCTTGCTTAGTTGTAAGGGGAGACAAGGAGCCACAATGAAAGATGCGGTTATTGTAAGCGCTGTCCGCACGCCGATTGGGAGCTTCAATGGCTCGCTCAGCCCGCTCTCTGCGCCGGCGCTCGGCAGCGCGGCGATTGCCGGGGCGCTTAGCCGGGCGGCTTTGAGCGTCGAGCAAATAGAGGAAGTCGTCATGGGCAACGTCCTCTCAGCCGGTGTCGGGCAGGCGCCGGCGCGCCAGGCGGCGCTGGGTGCCGGTCTGCCGAAGAACGTCGGCGCCACGACCGTCAACAAGGTGTGCGGCTCGGGGTTGAAAGCCGTGATGCTGGCCGCGCAGGCGATCCGGCTGGGCGAAGCGGAGGCGATCGTCGCCGGGGGCATGGAGAGCATGAGCAACGCGCCCTATCTGCTCGACCGCGCGCGCACCGGCTACCGCCTGGGCCACGGCGCCGTCGTGGACAGCCTCATCAAAGACGGGCTATGGGACGCGACCAACGATTTTCACATGGGGTCGGGCGCGGAGCTTTGCGCCAAAGAATTTCGCATCTCGCGCGAGGAGCAGGACGACTTCGCCGCGACGAGCTACCGCAGGGCGCACGCGGCGCAGCAAAGCGGCGCGTTTGCGAAGGAGATCGCTCCCGTCGAGATCGGCGGGAAGCGGGGCGAAAGCCGCGCGGTGTCGGAAGACGAGGAGGTCAGAAAATTCGACGAGAAAAAAATGCGCGCGCTCAAGCCGGCCTTTCAAGCGGACGGGACCGTGACCGCGGGCAACTCTTCGTCGATCAGCGACGGCGCGGCGGCGCTCGTGGTGATGGCGCAAGACAAGGCCGCTCGGCTGGGTATCCGGCCGCTTGTCCGGATCGCCGGCTATGCTTCGTTCGCGCGCGAGCCGGAGCGCTTCGCCATCGCGCCGGCCGAGGCTATTTCGGCGCTGCTGAGCAAGCATCGGCTGACCGCTGCCGATGTCGATCTCTTCGAGATCAACGAGGCGTTTGCCGCCGCGTCGATCGCGGTCAACAAGCTCTTGCAACTGGACGCCGGCAAAGTGAACGTGCGCGGCGGAGCGGTCGCTCTCGGCCATCCGATCGGCGCCAGCGGCGCGCGGATTTTGACAACGCTGATCCATAGCCTGATCGACTTGGACAAGCGGCGGGGAATCGCCGCACTCTGCATCGGCGGCGGAGAATCGGTGGCGATACTGGTTGAGCGGATGTAGTCGCGGATTCGCAGCTATGCGACTATTTGTTTGCCGCTTCTCATTTCTCGGAAATCTCCCGGCCCTAAGCGAAGACTCTTGTGGTTGGGTTGAAGCGAAGCGTGGCACACGGTTTGCTCACTCTACGAGACAATCCCGATGACTGACGCGCCACAGATAAAGACCGAGCCAACCGGCGAAATTGTCCGAGATCGTTTTTCACTTGCTCGCATCGCCTATCGGTTGCGCGACGTTGAGATGTCGGAGGCGGCGCACGCGCTCGAGCACCTGGATCATTCGCTGCGGGAGCGCGGCACGCACGGGCAACATCTGGCCGACGCGGTGCTGGGCGCCACGGACGGCATCGTCACCACGTTCGCCGTCGTGGCCGGGGCAGCCGGCGCTTTTCTCTCTCCGGGGATCGTGCTCATCATGGGCGTCGCGAATCTTGTCGCGGACGGCTTCTCGATGGCTGTGAGCAATTATCTCGGCGCGCGGTCGCAGCTCGATGCCTGGAGCGAGGAGCGCAAGCGCGAGATCTGGGAGGTCGAGCATCTGCCGGAGGCGGAGCGGGAGGAGATCCGCCGCATTTATCGGCGCAAGGGTTTCACCGGCGAGACTTTAGAGCGCATCGTCACTACGATCACTGAAGACGAGCACCGCTGGGTGGAGGAGATGATGCGCGAGGAGTTGGGCATTCACGAGGAGCGAATCATGCCGTTGGCGAGCGGGGCGGTTACATTCGCGGCGTTTATCCTGGCGGGCTTTCTGCCGCTCTTGTTTTATGTTCTAAACTTTTTCGGAATCGCCCTCCCGTTCAGCGCCTTCACGCTGTCGCTCGGTATCACGATGGCGGGGCTTTTTGGCGTCGGCGCGGCGCGCTCGTTTATGACTCTTCGCCCCTGGTGGCGCAGCGGGTTGGAGATCCTGATCGTCGGCGGCCTGGCCGCCGCCTGCGCCTTTGTGGTAGGTGTCTTGCTGCGGCAACTTGCAGGGTGATCCTGAGTGTCTCCTGTTCGCAACGAAAGTCGCCACCCAGTCTCCGAGCCCGCGCAATGGGTAGCTGCTTAATTCCACCGCCGGTATCGGATGCGCGGGCTCTCCGACCGGGCGGCGACTTTCGTGATCAAGGGTGATACTGAGGTGACCATTTTTTGCGTCTGACATGTCTAAAGCCGGACAAAACTCAACGGAACTCACCGTCAGATTCCTTGGCGCGGCCGGCACGGTCACCGGCTCTAAATTTCTCGTCGCGTCCGGGTCGGAGCGGATACTGCTCGACTGCGGTTTGTTCCAGGGGTTGAAAGATTACCGCCTGCGCAACTGGGCGCCGCTTCAGGTTCCGGTCCGCGATCTTAGCTCAATTGTTCTCACCCACGCCCATATCGATCACTCCGGCTACTTGCCGCGACTCGCGCGGGAAGGATTCCACGGCGAGGTCTACGCCACGCCGCCAACCTGCGACCTCCTCCGGGTGCTGCTCCCCGACGCCGCCCATCTCCAAGAAGAGGAAGCCCGTTACGCGAACCTGCGCGGCTATTCCAAACACAAGCCTGCGCTGCCTCTCTACACGGTGGAAGACGCCGAGCGGGCGCTGCGCTTGCTTCGCCCGATTTCCTTCGGCGACGAGTTGCGCCTGCCGGGCGAGCTTTCGCTACAGTGCTTCCGCGCCGGACATATTTTGGGTGCTGCGGCAGTGCGGATCACCGTAGGAAGCGGCGCAAACAAAAGACTGCTGGTCGATTCGGGTGACTTGGGCCGCTACGGCAGGCCGATCCTCAAAGATCCCGAGGCTGTTGCCGAGGCCGACTGGCTGCTCGTCGAGTCCACCTACGGCGATCGTCTGCACGTGGAAAATCCTGAAGCAGAGCTGGCGAAAGTCATCAATGCGGTTGCGGAGGAAAAGGGCTGTCTCGTTGTGCCTTCGTTTGCCGTGGGCCGGACGCAGGAGTTGATCTACTCGATCCGACAGTTGGAAGAGCGGGACGCGATTCCGACTCTACCGGTTTACGTCGATAGCCCGATGGCGATCGATGCGACGGACATCTACAGCGCTCACCCGGAGGAGCACGACCTCGACATGCAAGCCTTGGCGACCGCGAGCCGCCGCCCGTTAAGCTCGCGGCGATTTCACCTGCTGCGCACACCCGAGGAGTCCAAGTCGATCAACCATGTCTCAGGTCCCTTCATCGTGATTTCGGCGAGCGGCATGGCGACGGGCGGGCGCGTGCTGCACCATTTGAAATTGCGGCTGCCGGACCCCAAAACGACGGTGCTCTTCGTCGGCTTTCAGGCCGAAGGGACGCGGGGCAGGGCGCTGCAGGACGGCAAGAAAGAGATCAAGATGTTGGGCGAGATCGTGCCGGTGCGCGCCAAGATCAAAACGATCGACGGCTTCTCCGCCCACGCCGACCAGCGGGAGATTCTCCGCTGGCTCAAAAATTTCACTCGCCCGCCGCGAAAAACGTTCGTCGTCCACGGGGAACCGCCCGCGAGCCAGGCTCTGGCGGAGGAGATCAGGAAAACCTTGAGATGGAGCGTGGAAGTGCCGAGCTACGGGCAGACGGTTAAGCTGACGTGATTACAGGTCATACACCGGCGTGTGGAGGGCGATGTGTTTGCCCATGGCGATGGCCGAGATGATGTCGGCGCGGCTGACGATGCCCGCCAGCTTTCCGTCGCGCATCACGGGAACGCGGCTGATGCGGTGCTGGGTCATCAACGAGGCGATCTCTTCGACCGGCATCTCTTCATGCACGGCGATCACCTTGGGAGTCATGATGTTTTTTACCATTTTTCCCTTTTTAGCGACGATATCGGCCTCGGAAACGATGCCGATGATCTTGCCTCTCTTGTCGGCCACCGGGACGCCGCTGATCTGGTTCTTGACGAGGACTTTCGCCAGCTCTTTGACCGTCAGCGCCGGTCCCACCGTTATCACTTCGCGCGTCATCACATCTCTGGTTATCATGAGTCCGTTCCTTTCGGTTACGCCGTTTTCGCCATGAAGGCCGCAAGGTCGGCCACGCGGCAGCTGTAGCCCCATTCGTTGTCGTACCACGCGAGAACTTTGGCCATCTTTCCTTCCAACACGACCGTGGAGAGAGCATCCACGATCGCGGAGGCGGGATGGCCGCGGAAATCGCTCGATACCAGCGGCTCATCGCAGTAGGCAAGAATCCCCTTGAGACGCCCCTCTGCGGCGTTTTTCAGCGCCGCATTGATCTCGGCCGCCGAGGCGGATTTTTTCAAGTCTACGACCAAATCGACGACCGACACGGTTGAGGTCGGCACCCGGAGCGAGATGCCGTGGAGTTTTCCTTTAAGCTCCGGGATGATCTGTCCGATGACCTGGGCCGCTCCCGTGCTCGTCGGGACGATGTTCATCGCCGCCGCCCGCGCGCGCCGGAGATCTGTGTGCATGAGATCGAGGATGCGCTGGTCGTTGGTGTAGGCGTGCGTCGTGGTCATCAGGCCGCGCTCGATGCCGAACGCTTCGTGCAGGACCTTCGCCACCGGGGCCAGACAATTGGTCGTGCACGAGGCGTTGGAGACGATGTGGTGCTTCTTTGGATCGTAACTTGAATCGTTTACTCCGAGCACGACGGTTAAGTCTTCGTTTTTCGCCGGCGCGGTGATGATGGCTTTCTTCGCGCCGGCGTCGAGATGGGCGCGAACCCGCTCGCCGTCGGTAAAGACGCCGGTGGATTCGATGACGATATCGACGCCGAGTTGTTTCCACGGCAGCCTGGAGGGATCTTTCTGATTGAGGACGGCGATCTCCCAGCCGCCGGCGCGTAAAACTCCCTCTCCGACTTCCAACGCGCCGGTGAATGTTCCATAGGTCGAATCGTACTTGAACAGGTGGGCGTTGGTGTGAAGGTCGGCCATGTCGTTGATCGCCACGACCGAGAGCGCGCCTTTGGCGCGCTCAAGCATGGTCCGCAAGGACAGCCGCCCGATGCGGCCGAAACCGTTGATCGCAACGCGCGCCGCCACGGTCAGAGCCCTCCTCGGATCTCCGTCACCAGGTAACGGAATCGCTTTTCGAACTCCTCCGGCGTGCAGCTCTTCGCGCCGGTCGACGCGGCGGCCGCCAGGGCCGAGAGCCGCTCCCGGTTGTCGAAGTCCTCCCGCTCAAGCCGGATCATATATTGCCGGGCGATTCTATAGGCGGACTTGGCGACGTCGACGCGCCGGACGCGGGTGCGGCCGGTCTGCGGGTCGAGGAGTTGATCGAAATTGAGATAACGGAGTTTGCCGTTTTCCACGCAAACCAGAGCGCCCGGAAGCCCGGCCGCTTCGGGGCCGGGATTCAACAGAAATTCGGCGGCTCCGTAGCCCAACGCCCGCACGTACTCGCAGTCGAACGCCAGCGGCGGCGCGCAGCGGACTTCATAACCGATGCTCTTGTGCGTGATGCCGATCGGCTCCTTGCGCTCGACAAAGCGGCGCTCCACCTGCGTCTTCAATATAAAGGCCAGGTCCATCTCGGCCAGCCGCAAGTGGCCGTAGTCGTCGCGCGTGATGCGCACCCCTTCGATCGCCGTCATCTCTTCGGCGGTCAGCCGCTCGAGCAGCCCTTCGGCGATCAACGCCACGCCGTCGCGGCGGCCCCACAACGCCTTGCGCTTGAGCATCGCCCCTTCGAGCAGGTCGCAGAGCGTTTCGAGCCGAACCGGCCCGTCGAATTCTTCCGGAATGACCGTGAGCGTCGCGCCGGCTGCTTTTCCGATTCCGAGTGCGAGGTGGCCGGCGGAGCGTCCCATCACAACCACGAAGTACCAGCGGTTGGTGGCGCGCGCGTCCTCCATCAGATTGTGCACCAGGCTGAAGCCCAACTGGCGCGCGGTCTCGAAGCCGAAGGTCGGTATGTCGCCGGGCAAAGGCAGGTCGTTGTCGATGGTCTTCGGCACGTGGCAGATGCGGATGCTTCCCGCCGCGCGCTTGGCCAGTTGGCTCGCGGCGAACATGGTGTCGTCGCCGCCGATGGTGGCGAGGTAGCCGATACGGAGTTTCTTAAGCGAAGCCAGCACCGCTTCGAGCTGCTCGACTTTTTTCGTCGGATTGGCGCGCGAGGTGTTCAGGATGGAGCCGCCTTGAAAGTGGATGCGCGAGACGTCGTCGTGGTCGAGCAGCTTCACGCGATCGGTGTTGCCGGCCATGAGCCATTGAAAGCCGTCGTAGATGCCGACGATCTCGCGGCCCCGGTTGCGCGCCTCCAGGGTCAGCGCGCCGATCACTCCGTCGATGCCGGGAGCCGGCCCGCCGCCGACCAAAACGCCGACTCGCTCGCTCCCGCCGCCAGGTGAATTAGCCATTCGCTTATCCTCGATGCGTGGTTATCGTATATTCTGCGGAGGGCTACCGCAAGGCGAGCCGGGAAGGTTGAGCGTTGCGCGCGCGGGAATGCATCGCGTTATGGCACAGCTGCGGGAGCGGCGTTGAGAGTGAAGGGTGTTTGCGGTCCGGGCTAGATCATAAGTTAGGGTGCGGGGCTGGATTGACCTCCGACACCGCTGAGTGGTTCTGCCGCACTAGGGCCATGAGGTGTTTGCCGAAGTCCGTATTATCCTGGTAGCCACGGAATTTTTCCGCGCCGACTCCAAGGGCCGCGACGATAACGGGCTGGTTGGTGTGGCCGGTGCTGTGCCAGTACACCTGGGTGTTGTTGGCGATCATCAGGCCGAGGCAGTTGGCGATCGGGTCGGTGTAGATGTTTCGCCCGGGGATGTGGTGGTCCAGCAGCATGTTTTTGAGGTCCGGGGCCAGCGTGAATCCTTTGAAATAATTTTGCATCAGTTGGTCTATCGATTCCGATGTCGGATTCCGCCCCAGAATGTCCGCGGCCTTCTTGAGCGATATCGGAATGGAGTGGATTTTTTTCAAATCTTCCACCGTGGCAGCCATACGTTTGGCATCCCGGCCGGAGGCGTCTTCCATGGCCAGCGTGAAGCCCGGCGCGCCGGTGTCGTGATCGGAGGTGACCAGGATCAAGGTTTCGCGCGGATGCTTGCGGTAAAACTCGTAGGCCAACGCGACCGCCCGATCGAACTCGCGGTAGGCGTGGATGACCGAGGCGATGTCGGTCAGATGCGAAGCGCTGTCGGGATTCTC
Source organism: Binatia bacterium (assembly GCA_041483675.1). GTDB lineage: Bacteria > Desulfobacterota > Binatia > UBA9968 > UBA9968 > 2-12-FULL-60-19. The sequence continues at coordinate 10,084 of JBGPGE010000024.1, read as the reverse complement.
GTTCTCGATGAAGACCAGGAAGCCGCGATGATTGCCCTCTTCAAGGATGCGGATGGCCGCTTGCGTCATCTCCGATACAGAAGGCTCTTTTTCCTTGTCGCGGTCCAGCTCGAAGCTCATCTCCTGCAGACTGAAGAGGCCCAGCACTTTCGTGCCTTTGGCTGCGAAAAGCTCGCGCTTGTCGGAGGCATAGGCATAGCCTCTTTTTTTAAACGAGGCGACGAGATCGCTGTCGTCTTTCCGCTTGCTTCCCGCCTGGCTTTTAGGGAGGAAGTAATCTCTGCCTCCGCCGAACAGCAGGTCGGGTTCGAGCTTGAGATATTGGTCGACGATCGTCGCGTAAAGCTTGCGGTCGGGAACATGCCCGGCAAACGCCGCCGGGCTCGCGTCGTAGATCATCGAGTTGGTGACCAGGCCGACACGGAGGCCTTTTTCTTTCGCGACTTCGAGGACCGTCTTCGGGATAGTCCCGTCGTCACAGCTACCGATTGAGCCAACTTTAGCTTTGCATCCACTGGCCATAGCTGTCGCCGCAGCGGCGGAGTCGGTCGTCAGGGAGTCGGCCGGATGAGTGGTAATCAAGCCCAACGATCCCTCCTTTATGATCTTGTCGGTTATCGTCAGCCCTTCGTTGTGAATCACCCGATTGTACATACGGGTGGTTTCCAGGTGAGAAACGCCCGCGCCGTCGGCAAGGAAGATGAAGATGTATTTGGGAGTTTGCGGTTGAGCGGTGTTGCCCAGATCGGACCACGGAAAAAAGAGAAAGGAGCCCAGAGCGAAGATCGCCGCGGCGAACAATGTCACGAGTCTGGGTTTGGTCATGCCTTTCATCCAGCGCCTCCCGCAGGAGAATTCAAAAAAGTTTAGCGGAAATGAGGCCAAATGGCAAAGGCAAGGCGAAAGAAAATCGCCGCCGCCGGGTCAGCGGCTGCGGCCCCAGAGCCATAAGGAGAGCGCAGCGTAGTATGCGGGATAGGCGAGAGAGGCGTAGATCAGGACCGCCGGCGGATGCGGCAGTTGATAGATCAGAGCTAGGATCGCCACGCCCCAGAGGCATCCGAGGCCGACGGTCGTGCCCCTTAAGACGGGGCTGCGGCTCGGATAGAGGTACTTCACCGGCACAAAGACGAGAACGGACAAGATAAGAATGACGAAAGCGTTAACCCGGCGGGGCATCTGCAAGAGAAAGAGATAAAAGCCGACGATGTTCCAATAGGAGGGGAAACCGAGAAAAAAATGGTCCGAGGTCTTGGCCTCTTTCTGGCAGAAGCCGTAGGCGCTCGCCAAAAGCGGCAGCGCCGCGAGCCAGAGCGCGTCGTCTTGCGGCAGCAGGTCGGCGCGCAGGAGAAAGAAGCAGGGGACGAGAACGTAGTTTAAGTAGTCGATGATGTCTTCGAGGCGGTCGCCGTCGAACCAGGGTATCAGCTCCTTGACCCGCGCGCGGCGGGCGAAGGTCCCGTCGCTGGCGTCGATCACCACCGCCAGCGTCATGAGCCAGAAGGCGGGCTGGAAGCCGCCCTGGTCGATCAGCAGGAGCGCGAAGAAGGCCAGCACCGCGCCGGAGGCGGTGTAGAGGTGGACCAGCCACGCAATTATAAGACCTGGATACATCAATTTTCGATTGAAATGAACAACCCCGCAACAAGGTTTGGAGTATCAAGAGGCCCTCGGATGGCTTTCCCCCAAGTAGTCACCCCCGAATGTTTTAATCGTGGTTCGACTGTGCTCACCACGACCCTGAGCCACGTCGAATGGGTGGGGGTCCAGTCCGAAATTCGCCTGGATTCCCGCTAAAAGCATGCGGGAATGACGGACTCTGGTAGTGTTACCAACCACCAGTACGCAGCAAGCTGCGTTGAATTGACCCCAAAGAGAATTAAATCCAAAATCGGCAATCGAAAATCTAAAATGAAGTTACCCGGCGGAGGCGGCGTAGCTGGGGCGCGCCTTCAGCCGAGCGATCCAGCCGAGCACGTTCTTATACTTCGGGTCGACCGGGATGTTGAAGCGCTCCAGAGCGGCGAAGTTCGGCATGTAGGCGATATCGGCCAGGCTGAAGCTGCCCGCGAGATACTGTTTGCCCTCCAGCTCTTTTTCAAGCCGATCGAAGCACTTGGCGATCTCGGCCTTCGCCCGCTCGATGAGCTTTAAGTCCTGCTGGCCCTCGGGCTTGGTGCGGCTCTCGCGGAAGATCTCGACAAAGGGCGGATTGAAATAGTTGTCGCGCAGATCCTCCAGCAGCCGCGCCGTCGCCCGCCCTTCGGAATCTTTGGGTAACAGAGGAGGTTCGGGGTACTCGTCTTCTAAGTATTCGTTGATGACCGTCGAGTCGTAGACGATGAAACCTTCGTCGTCCAGGGCCGGAACCTGTCCGAATGGATGGATTTTCAGGTAGTCGGGATTTTTCTGTTCCTTTTTCCCGAGGTCGATCTGGATGCGCTCGAAATCGAGCCCTTTCTCGATCAGCGCGATCCGTACTTTGCGCGCGTTCGTGGAGAGGGGAAAATCGTACAGTTTGATCATCGGGACAACTCCTCCTTAGCCGTGTTGCATTAACAATTATCCATAGCACAGCCGCGGACAACTTGCAGCAGCCATTTGACAAATCCGCTCGCGTTTCGATGGGGTTGGGAGCGTGCTAAGGAGCGGCCGAGCGGGCAAAGACGGCCGGATCTCCGGTCTCGGCCAGTTGCTTGACGAGCGAGAGCGCCATGTCGCCGACCCTGGCGATCCCCTCGATATTGAGTTTTTGCCAGTCGTCCGACGGGCGATGGTAGTCCGCGTGGGTCCCGGTGAAAAGGTGCAGCGCGGGAATCTGCTTGCGTTGAAACGACGCGTGATCGCTTCTCCCGCCGCCCGGCGTCATCTCGACCTGCAAGCCTCGGGCGGCGCGCCCGACCATCTCGCGGAACTCCGGCGCGAGGTCGGTTGCGCCGACGGTGACGCGGTTGTCTCTAAGGCGCCCCACCATGTCCAGATTAATCATCGCCTTGACCGAGGCCAGGGGAAACGGCGGGTGGCTCACGAAGTGTCCCGAGCCGTAAAGACCCAATTCCTCTCCGGTGAACGCGACGAAGGCAATGCTCCTCGACGGCCGCTGCGGCAGGCGAGCGAGCCGGGCCGCGAGGTTCAGCATCAGCGCGGTCCCCGACGCGTTGTCGTCGGCGCCGTTGTGGACCTGCCCCTCGGTGCTTGAGTCGCGGGTGCCGAAATAACCGAAGCCGAGGTGATCGTAGTGCGCGCCGACGACGATATATTCATTTTTCAGCTTCGGGTCGGCGCCCGGCAGAAGGGCAACGACGTTGTCCGCCGGCCTGGCGGTTTTTTCCAGCGTGACCTGGAAAGAAACCTCCAAGTTCGAAATCGGCAGGGAGTGAGGGCGCTCGCCGCGATCGATCTTGTCTTTGAGCTCGCTGAGCGACAGCCCTCCGGCGTTGAGCCGCCGTTCCACGAGGTCGCGGCGCACCTGCACGGCGATCATGCCGGCCTGGTTGGGGCCTATGCTGCGCCGGGTCGGGATCAGCTCGTCTTCTCCGTCGCCCGTCGGATGGAGATCGACGAGAACCAGGCCGAGCGCGCCGTGACGTTGGGCGTTGGCGATCTTGGTCCTGAGCGCCGCATGATCTGAAGCGTCGGGCGGCTGGCGAAAAGGACTTTTGCCGTCCCTGGGCGGCGGCTCGTAGCGCAGGGCCAGGACGATCTTTCCCCTAGCGTCGATGCCGGCATAATCGTCGTAGCCATACTCCTTGGCCGTGATCCCGTAGCCGACGAAGACCAGCTCCCCTCCGACGGCGCCGGAGCCGGAGAGTCCGAGCGGAATCCAGTCCGCATCCAGGTTCAGCTCGCCCAACCCCGTGATGCGCGCCACGCTCGGCTGCTTGATCTCGACGCCGGTGACGACGTCCAGGCGCTGTAAATAGCTCTGGCCGTCGCCGCCCGGCAGAAGGCCGGACTGTCTAAATTCTGCGGCGATGTAGTCCCGCGCCAGGTCGATGCCCGGGGTGCCGACGCCTCGTCCCATCATCTCATCGGCGGCGAGGATTCGAACGAGTCGGGTGATTTCTTCGGTTGGCGAAGCCGGCTGCGCGTTTGTGGGCAGCTCGGTCGCCCGCCCGGCGACGATCCACAGGAGGGTGAGGCAGAGGCTTAAGCCGGCCCAGGCGGCGAGCGGGATAGGTTTGCGTTTTAGCTTGTTTACGGAATTGGCCATGCCGCACTCGTGGGAGCCAAGTTTTAGAGAGAGTAACAAAGTTCGAGCGAGTTTTAAAGCACGACGATGGCGGACCCGGCCGCGCGCCTCTCCACGCGAGTCACCTTACAACCACCCGTTTTGGGAATTGACTCGGGCCGTTCAGCCGGATACTCTCTGCGGAACTTGGCGTTTTGCAAATAGGTTCACCGGATGGTAGGTGATATGAGCCTGCGGTAGATCTATTTGAGAGGAGACTAAGATGGCCAAGTCGGTAGTAGTTTTTAGCCAGCCCGGTTGAGGGCCGTGTCACAAAGAGAAAGAGTTTCTTTCTCAAAAGGGAGTTGCCTTTGTGGACAAGAACGTGCGCGAAGATGAGGCCGCGCTGAAGGAGATGTTGAGTCTTGGTTTCCAGAGCACGCCGGTCACGCTGATCGACGGGCAACCGGTGGTGGGCTTCGATCCGGAGAAGCTGGAAAAACTTTTGGGGTTATGAGGAGAAAAGGTGGCTAATAGAAGAGCCTGCGCCGTGAGCTTGCTGGGGGTCTTCCTGCTTGCAACGGCCGCGACGTCGGCGCCGGCGCAGACGATCATCGACGAGTGGGCGTCCGTGCAGGCCCCCAAGCCGCCGGAGTTGAAGCCGGTAACGATCGACCCAAAAGTTACCGCGCTCCTCATCCTGGATATAGTAAAGCCGATCTGTAACGCCGAGAGGACCCCGCGCTGCGTCAATTCCATCCCTAGGCTCCAAGGCCTGGTCAACCTGGCTAGAGCTAAAGGGGTTGCCGTCATTTATACGTTGGGCGGCAAAGCCGCTCCCGCCGACATATTGAAAGAGGTGGCTCCCCGTGAGGGAGAACCGATTGTTGAATCGAATGCGGACAAGTTTTTTAAAACGGATCTGGAAAAGATCCTAAAAGAGAGAGGCATCACGACGGTGATAGTCGTCGGAACCTGGGCTAATGGGGCTGTTCTCTCTACGACCGGTGGGGCCGTGGTGAGAGGTTTTCAGGTCATTGTTCCGGTGGACGGAATGTCGGCTCCGAGCACCTACGTCGAGCAGTACGTAACGTGGCATATAGCGAACTCCCCCGCTACCAGAGGGGTCACCTTGACCAGGATCGATATGATCACGACCAAGCCGTAGTCGTTTTTACCCAGCCCGGTTGAGGCGGGTGTCACAAAGAGAAAGAGTTTCTATCTGAAAGACGGGCAAGCTAGGGGCGGGTTCGATCCGGAGAAACTGGAAAAGCTTTTGGGCTTATAAGGAGGACAGATGAACAATCAGAGATCCTGTGCCGTGAGCTTGTTGGCGGCGTTCCTGTTTGCAATGGCAGCGACATCGGCTCCAGCGCAAACGATTATCGACGAATGGGCGGCGGTCCAGGCGCCAAAGCCCCCGGCATTGAAGCCGGTAACGCTCGATCCCAAGACGACCGCCTTATTGGTGCTCGACTTCGTAAAACAGAGCTGTAACAACGAGCGGCGGCCGCGCTGCGTGGCTTCAGTCCCAAAGGTTGAAGGCTTGTTGAAGCAAGCCAGGGACAATAAAGCATCGGTTATCTTCAGCTACACTAGTAACTCGACTCCGGCAGATATCGCGAAAGAGCTCGCGCCGCTGGAGGGGGAGCCGTTGGTCAGAGCGGCGGCGGACAAGTTTTTGGGCACCGATTTGGAAAAAATCTTGAAAGACAAGGGCATCAAGACGGTAGTTGTCACGGGAACGGCTGCTCACGGCGCGGTTCTCTTTACCGGCAGTGGAGCCGCGTTCAGGGGATTTCAAGTCATTGTCCCCGTAGACGGGATGTCGTCCGAGAACACCTATTTCGAGCAGTACACCGCTTATCATCTCACAAATGCTCCGGGCGTGGCACAACAGGTGACGTTGACGAAGATCGACATGATCAAGTACTGAGACGAAAGGCGTTATGGCTGAGAATGTAGAGAAAGTGGTTCAAGAGTATCGTGACGGCATGGTCAACCGCAGGGAATTCATGCAAAGAAGCGCCGTCGCTACCGGCGGTATCGCCGCGGGGACGATCCTGATCGATTCGATCACGGCGAAATCCTCGTATGCCGCGCAAGTGGATCCTAATGATCCGGCGTTGACTTCCTCCGAAATCAAGTATGCCTCGACGGACGGCGCCGTCATCGACGCTTATCTCAGCCGGCCTGAGGGGGAAGGGAGGCTTCCGGCGGTTGTGGTGCTTCACGAGAACCGGGGGCTGAACGATCATATCCGGGACGTAGCCAGAAGGTTAGCCAAGGCCGGTTATGTCGCCTTGGCTCCGGATCTCTTATCGCGCCAGGGTGGAACCGGGTCGTTCGCTTCACCGGATGCGGCCATCGAGGGCATTCGCAAAGTCGATGAGGAAGTCGTCACCAAAGATCTTACCGGAGGCATTAATTACTTAAAAGGCCAGAATTATGTTCGAGCCAACAAAATCGGCGTGGTCGGATTTTGCTGGAGCGGAGGACAAGCGACGTTGATTTTGACTCGGAACAGAGACCTGGCGGCGGGGGTGGTTTATTACGGCCGCAACCCCAACGACCTCGACGACGTAAAAAATATTTCCGCTCCGGTCCTGGCCAGCTACGGCGAGAAAGACGAGAGGATCACCGCCGGGGTGCCGGCGCTGGTGGAAGCGATGAAGAAGCACGGCAAATCTTTCGAGTACAAGATCTATCCCGGCGCGCAGCACGCTTTTAACAACGATACCAATCCACAGCGCTATGACGCCGAGGCCGCCAAGGATGCCTGGGGTCGGACCTTAGAGTTTTTTAAGAAAAATCTGCAGAACTAGGGAGGAGAAAAATGAAGAAGACGGCGTTTCTGGCGATCGCGCTGGGTCTTTCGATCCTATCGGCTCAGCCTATTTTGGCGCGTTGCGCGCCGCTGATCCAAGAAGGCCGGGAGCTTTTGGGAAAAACCCAAGTATCCAAGGCGGATCAGGATAAAGCCAAAGGGTTGATCGATCAGGCGCAGAAAAATCTTGACGCCGGCGATCATACCAACGGGGTAAAAAACGCCACCGCGGCGTTGGATATTTTGAAGAAGAAATAACCGGCTACTTTTTTAGCTCCGACTTCCAGCCGGAAGAGCTCAGCATTCTTCCGGTGACGTTCTTCGATTCGTCGCTGCCGAGGAAGACGAAAACGTCGGTGACGGACTCGGGATTGCTGCCGCTATAGCCGGTGAGCTTGGTCGCCACGTAGCCGGGATCGACCGAGTTGACGCGGATACTGTAACTCTTTAGTTCCGCAGCGAGCGTCTGCGTGAAACCCTCCAGCCCCCATTTGGAGACGGCATAGGCGCAGAAGTTGGCATACACGCCGCGGCCGATCGACGAGGAGACGTTGACGATCGCGCCGCTCTTCTGCCGCATCATAATGGGTAGAACTGTCCTGGTGACAAGGAAAGGGCCGCGCAAGTTGACGGCCATCGTGTAGTCCCACTTTTTGATCTCCAGCTCCGACAGCGGCACCGGCCGCGTCATCACGCCGGCATTGTTAATCAGCACGTCGATCCGGCCGAAACCTTTTTGCGCTTCGCCGACGAACTTCCTCACCGGATCCTCGAGAGACACATCGCAGGTGGTTGCGAAGCACTCTGCGCCTGCCGCTTCAATTTCTTTCGCCGTCTCTTCGAGCTCCGCGGCAGTCCGCGCGCAGATCGCGAGCTTCGCCCCCTCGCGCGCGTAGTCGAGCGCCACCGCCTTGCCGATGCCGCGTCCCGCGCCGGTGATGAGGGCGATTTTGTCTTTGAGCTTCATGGGCGTCTCTATCAAAGGAAAGGGCGTAGATGTCTTACATTTTTTCCGGGTGGATGCCAACACGCGACGATTAGCGGAGCGTTTGTCTCTTCGCAATTTCTCTTTTTGTGTAAAAAGTTTGGGAGTATGATAGCCGAGTGTGCCGGGTTAAATGTGCAAGGCTTAAGGTTGAAGAAGAATAGAGGGGCCAGATGAAACGCAAAAAATACTCTTCTCATAAAAGCTCTTCAGACAAGAAGGAGCCGATGGTGCAAGAAGGAAGCTCCGACCGGTATGCGCGTCAAATCCCCCGCAAGTCTTCGGTTCGGATAGGAATCAGCCTGGCGGAAGCAAAAAAGCGACTTAGAACGCCCGTTAAACGGAGCGAGAAAGACATTGAATGGGCGCTGGGGATTGTTGGTATCGGAGAAGGACCGCCGGATCTCTCTGAAAACATGCGCGCCTATTTGCGGCGTGAGAAATGAGTGAGCCGGTCTTCGTGGATGCCTCCGGCTGGGTGGCGATTACCAACACGAAGGACAGCCATCACGCGGAGGCAATGAGTGTTTATCGCCGCCTGCTCCAATCCGCCGTGCCTCTGATTACGTCTACATGGACGGCGTATGAGGCTTTAACGATCGTAAAAACTAAATTGGGTTACAGCCAAGCAGAGAGGCTGTGGCAGCGTATTCAACGGCCTTCGGTGGTTGATCTTATTGCGGTCGACGAGAGGATCGAAGCAGAGGCGTTGGAGCTTTTCTGGAAATATAAGGACAAAGACTGGGGAGTAGTTGATTGTTCGAGTCTCGTGATTATGGACGGAACCGGGTGCAGCCGAGCTTTTGCTTTCGATCGGCACTTTGTTGAGGCGAGCCGGCAGTATGGCTTTTCGCTCGTGAGGGAATGACTCACGGTTGATTGTTGCTCTCCTGGGTTTTGCAGGCGAAACTCGGGCTGTAGGCAGGGGATAATTTTGTGGCATCGAAGAAACTCGGAAGCGCGATCATCCGCGTTGCCTTGTGTGTCATCTACAGCGGCAGCTTGCTGCTTGCCTTACCGGCCGCCGCCGCGGAGAAGCGATCGCTCTGGCGAGTCCGGTCGAAAAGCAACGTTGTTTACCTGCTGGGATCGATCCATTATTTGAAAGCGCAGAACTATCCCCTTGCCGAAGAGATGGAAGCCGCTTTTAAGGACGCGAAAAAAATGATTTTCGAAATCAATCTGGAGAGCGCGGAAGGCGGCCGGGCGCAGCAGCTCATGGCTGCGAAAGGGATCTACACGGACCGAACGACGCTCAAGGATCATGTGGCGCCGGCGACCCATGCGTTGGCCGAGAAGCAGTTGAAGGAATTGGGGTTGGACATTCAGATTTTCAATCAGTTCAAGCCGTGGTTCACCGCTCTCACGGTATTGGCGCTGAAGCTGCAGGCTCTGGGTTTCGATCCGGGCAAGGGGATCGACCAGTATTACTTCCGCAAGGCGAAGAAAGAGAAAAAAGAAGTCGACGGGTTCGAGACGCTCGAATACCAGTTCGGCCTCTTCGACGGCATGCCGGAGCACGTCCAGGAGGCGCTGCTGCTCCAGACCCTGAGCGGCGACGATTTGACGGAGACGGCGGTGGACGCGATCGTCAAAGCCTGGGCTGCCGGCGATCTCCAGGCGCTGGAGACGTTATTATTGCAGGGGTTGAAGGAATTTCCGGAGCTCTACCAGCGTCTGATCGTGGACCGGAACCGCGCCTGGTTTCCCAAGATCGAGTCCTTCCTGTCTCAGAATGAAAACACCCTCGTGGTTGTCGGGGCCGGCCATCTGGCGGGAAAAGACGGTCTGATCGAGATGCTCACGGTCAGGGGCTACTCGGTCGAGCAGTTATGACGAGCGCGAATCGTAGCGTTCAAGGAATTTGAGTCGCTCATGGCGCGTATTTTTCACGCGCTCAAGGCGGGCGTTTTATTAAAGTGCCCGCGCTGCAGCCGGGGCAAATTATTCGACGGCCTTTTTCGCATGCGCCGGGAGTGCCCGCTCTGCCGGCTCGTATTCGAGCGCGAGCAGGGATTTCTCGTCGGTGCGATCTATGTCAACTACGCGGCCACGGTACTGATCGCCATGCCCGGTTTTTTTCTGCTGGACTATTACGCGG
>JBGPGE010000023.1:0-46983 GCA_041483675.1 Binatia bacterium | reverse complement strand
TCTCCGCCGAACAGCCCTCCGTCCGCCCGTCGGGCGGGCTATCTGAAGCCTTCGCAGCAGTCTGGGTTTTTGTGCAGATATACATTTGGAATGCATATTTGCACAGAAGATCAGCTAAGGAGAGAAGGTGACGGCCATCCCGTTCGGGGAACTATGAACCGGAAGTAAAACGGGCTACTTCTTTGGTTCTCCGCCGAACAGCCCTTTGACCGCCGAACCGATGGCGTCGGTGACGCCGGCGGCGCCCTCCACGCCTTTGCGGCCAAGCGTTCCTATACCTTCGGCCACGCCTTTAATGCTCACGCCCAACTGTCCGGCCATGGCGGAGGCGATGCGCGTAGAGAGCGCCTCGTTGAGGGAAAACTCCGGCTGGCTCACGTCGCCCTTGAGAACGAAGTCGAGGTCGATCGCGCCTTGATTGTTTTTTAAGAAACCGATGACCGCGTTGCGCGGCAGCCCCATGAAGGTGTCGAGCGTGCCCCGCCCCGGCGCAAACTGGAGGTCGCGGATGACGATCTTCCCCTTGCCGTCGAGCTGGTTGTTCCTTACCTCGGATTTGAGATTTAAATCCAACGTTCCTTTGCTGAGCTGCGTTTCGCCTTTCTTGACGAGGTAAGGCTGGAGACTCACGAGATCAACCGCGTTGAGCACGATCTCAGAGGAGGAATCCCGGCCGACCTGTTCTATCCACCCGGAGATTTTCATCTTTCCGTCGTGCTGCTTGCCCTTGACCACGGCGGCAAGATCGAAATGAGTTCGCTCTTTTAACGAGGGCGCCGTCAGGTTACGCACCACGGCCTCGATCTGCTCGAGCCGGACTTTCAGCGCCGGCCGGCTCACGGTCTCGTCGAAGATCTCGATGATGCCCTGTTGCAGCGTTATCTCCGAGATCAGGACGCTTCGCGCCGAAGGCTCCGCGCTGCTCGTCTTTTTCTTCTGCTTCCCGTCCCCGGCTTCGAGAAGGCTGGGCAGGATCAGCAGCTTGCCGGGCGTGCGTAAGACCGAGATGTAAGGTTTTTCAACGGTGATCGAAGAAATTTGAATCTGATCGCCCAGCAGGCTCCGAAGGCTCGGCGCGACCGTGACGCGCGCGGCGTCAAGCGTTTTCTTCGCCGGCCAGCCTTTCGGCCCCTCGATCTCAAGCCCGACCAACTCGACCGACGACCATCCGACGTTAAGCTCCTTGACCGCGCCGCCCGCCCCCAGCGCCGCCGCGACCTTGCCCTTGAGCATCTGCACAGCGAGGCGGAACCCAAGCAGGCCCCCTCCCGCGAGGACTAAAACGATAATTCCAAGAATAATAGCGAGGCGCTTCATCGGCTTTCCGCTGGATTTATCAACCGACCTTTTCTTAGTATGGGCACACGCAGCCGTCAAGGGATGTGTAGTTGACTTGAGGGAGCTAATCCACTAGGCATGGAGAAACCCAGAGAAAGGAAACTCCATGGCGGAACAAACAAAGACAAATCCGGTCGTCTCCATGGCGACAAGTCACGGCGATATCAAGTTGGAACTCTTCGCCGACAAAGCGCCGGTCACGGTCAAGAATTTCCTGGACTACGTGAACAAAAACTTCTTCGACGGCTTGATCTTCCACCGGGTGATCCCGGGCTTCATGATCCAGGGGGGCGGCTTCGACGAGAAGATGCGGCAGAAAGAGGCCGGCGCGCAGATCAAGAATGAAGCCGCCAACGGCCTCAAAAACAAAACCGGCACTGTGGCCATGGCCCGGACCAATGTGGTGGACAGCGCCACCTGCCAGTTTTTCATCAACGTCGCCGACAGCGACTTCCTCGACCACAAAGCCCCCACGCCTCAGGGCTTCGGTTACGCCGTCTTCGGGCAGGTGATCGAAGGGCTTGACGTGGTGAAGAAAATCGAGAAGGTCAAGACCGGCAGCAACGGCATGCATCAGGACGTGCCGGCCGAGCCGGTCGTCATCCGCTCTATCCGTTTGACAACGGCGGCTTAGCGTACCGGTTCCAGACCCGCGGCGCGCAGCCCCTCCTTTAACGCGCTCACTTCGTTTTCCGGTAGCGGCACGAGCGGGGAGCGAAGCGCCGGACTCGATATTTTACCCAGCAGCCAGGCGCAGTACTTGTAACGGATGTGGAGGTAGACGTAGGGGTCATTGTAGACCAGCCGGAAAATCGGAAAGATTTGATCATGTAATTCCTTGGCGCGCTTTAAGTCTCCCCGGCTCGCAGCTTCAAACAGTTCCACATCGTGCGCCGGGGAAAAGTTAGCCGAGCCGGATAGCGCGCCGTCCGGCATGAGTTGAAAGGCGTAGTAAAACGTCCGCCCATTCGCCGGCAACAGATAGACCTTGCGTCCCACCGCGCGCACCGCGCGGACCTCTTCTTCGTATTGAGCGACATCCACGTTCGTCGCCATCTTGATCGCCTTCACCTGCGGGATCTCGCGGCAGATGCGCGCCAGCACCTCCGGCCGGTAGTAGAACGGGTTATTCGGCGAATACTGGAACAACACGATCGGCATATCCGGAACCGCCTCGGCCACGGCGCGGATCTGCGCGATGCCGAAGTCCGGGTGGCGGTCGGCGTGCCAGGCGAATAGCGGCGGAGCGCAAAGCATCACGGCGTCGGCGCCCGCCTCCTTCGCATCCACCACCTGCTCGATCAGCTCCCAGGTCGGCAGCGCGTGGACGCCGGCGACGACCGGATAATCCGCTCCGAGCGCGCGCCGGGCCAATCGCAGCACCTCCACTTTCTCCTTGCGGCTTAAAAGCTCGCCTTCTCCCGCGTGACCGTTGCACACCATGCCGGCGACGCCGGCCCGTTTGAGCTCGATGAACAGCCGCTCCAATTCACCCATGCGAATCGCTCCGCCGTCCGACTCCAATGGCGTGATGTTCGCGCAGTAGATTCCTTTGAACTCCATCCTTTAACCTCTCATTCGGCGTCCGGCTGGTTCTCGGGCGCGGCTTTGGTAAACGCAGGCAGCGTGGCGCAGTGGGCGTCGATCTGAACCAGAGTCGGATAAGGCGACAGATCGCAACTAAATCGTCTGGCGTTGGAAAGCTGCGGCACGAGACAGAGATCCGCCAGCGTCGGCGTATCGCCGAAGCAGAACTTGCCGCGCTTCGGCGCCGAGAGCACCATCTGCTCCAGCGCCGAAAAGCCAAGCGCGATCCAGTGCTCGGCCCAGCGGTTGGCCTCCGCCTCCGGCTGCTTGAGCTCGTTTCTGAGGTAATTCAACACTCTGAGATTCTGTATCGGATGGACCTCGCAGGCGATGACGAGCGCCATCGCGCGCACCGCCGCGCGGTCGGCGGGATCTTGCGGCAGCAACGGCGGCCTCGGATAGCGCTCTTCGAGATATTCGATGATCGCCAGCGACTGATTTATCAAACGGCCGCCATCTTCTAACGTCGGCACGAGCGCCTGCGGGTTGACCGCTTTGTAGGCCGGCGAAAACTGCTCGCCGCCGCCACGCCGCAGATGGATCGGAATCTGCTCATACGCTAACCCCTTCAGGTTGAGCGCGATCCGCACCCGGTACGCCGCGGAACTACGGAAAAAGGTGTAGAGCTTCATCATGATGCCTATGGTTTAGCCTTGTAAAGCGGCAGCCGTCAAGAGAGAGTTGGGCAGCGTTACTCGACCGTGGGGTGGAGGGCGGGGTAACTCAAAGGGATGAGCTTGAATAAACCAGGCCGGGGCGGCGTCGTAGAGAGTAGCTGGAGCAGGTCCGAGGCGGGGTAGTATGCCTTTCTCACCCACCAAACTGACTTTTCGCGCACTTGGAGTCGCTGCGGCGCTCATGCTGCTCCTTTTAGCGGCAACAGCGCGGACGCAGGAAGCCGACGAGATCGACCAGACCGTGGCCAGGATCTCCTACCTTTCAGGCCCGGTTTCCTACAACCGCGGGGACGACCCCGACGAGTGGGAGGCCGCGGCAACCAACGTGCCTTTCACGATAGGGGACAGACTCTATTCCTCAGCCGACGGCCGCGCCGAGCTTCAGCTTGCGGCGGGCAATTTCGTCCGCCTGGCGCCCCGGAGCTATTTGAGGGCGCTGAATTTAACCTATGACACCAAGCAGTTCTACCTCGGCGAAGGCGCCGCCTCTTTCAATATCCGCCGTCTCGACCGCGACGAGACCATCGAAATCAATACCCCGAACATGGCGGTGACTTTGGAGGGACCGGGGAACTATCGTGTGGAAGTGGATGAGGACGGCAACAGCCGAGTCGTGGTGCGGCGCGGCCGGGCGATTGTCGCCGCCAACGGCAGGGAAGTCACAGTCGAGGATAGCGAGATTCGCGTCTATGGCGTCGACCCGCCGCGCTATGAAATCTTTGCGCTTCGCGGCCCCGATGCATTCGACCGCTGGGTGGATGAAAGGGACGACCGCTTCGAGCGGGCCTATCGCGGCGCTTATGACTATGTGAGCGATGAAGTGATCGGCGCCGAGGAGCTTCGGGACTATGGGCGGTGGGAGCAGATTCCGGACTACGGCTACGCCTGGACTCCGGAGCGGGTTCCGGTCGGGTGGCAGCCCTATACCGTCGGCCAGTGGTTCTGGCAGGACCCTTGGGGCTGGAGCTGGCTCAGCCACGAGCCGTGGGGCTGGGCTACATGCCACTACGGCCGGTGGGCGTTTCATCGCGGCCGGTGGTATTGGGTGCCCGTTGGCAAGAGGGTTCGGTTCGTGAGGTACGCGCCGGCCTACGTCGTATTCGTTCCGGTGAGGGGACATGTCGGCTGGTTTCCGCTCCATCCGCGCGATCGCTTCGTTCCGTGGTGGAGCCGGCGCGGCGGCTATGAGGATGCAACCTACGTCCACCGCACGCGCGTCGTGATCGTGGAGCGGGAAACTTTTGTCTCCGCCAGGAGAGTTAGCACGAATTTGGTTCGCGACTCCGTGATCGTGAACGAGGTGACTTCGGCCCGCCTGACGGAACATCAGATGCCGATCCCGCGACGATCGTCGTTGCGGGTCGGCGAAGAGAGAGAATCCCATAGTTTCCAGCGGCCTCCGGAAAAACTTCTCTCGCGACCGGCCGTCGTGCGGAGCGCGCCGCCCCCTCCACCGCCGACGTTCCGCGAAAAATTGCCCGAGATCGAGAAACGCCAGGGAGCGCCGATTGCGCCCGACGCGGCCCTCGCTATGGGCTTGAGAAGCATTAAAGGGAACAGCCGCATGCCGATTCGCCCCGTGGCCGTAGAGGCTGGCCGCGCGGACTTCGCCCCGCGCGCTTCAACCGGCTCGACACCGCCACCGCAACCGTTGAGCGCGGCCCGGGGCAAAAAGCTCGCGACACGGGACGAGCCGTTTCTGACCAACCTGCCAAAAACATCGGACAGAGCCGAGCGCCGTCCACTACAAGACGAGGGGAGACCCACCGCTCCGGGATCGTCGAAGGGGAGCGCCAGGTTAGTCGAACCACAGCAGGAGCGGCAGAGACAGGAACGTGAAGACGAGCAGCGCCGCCAGCTGGAACGACAGCAAAGGGAACAGGAACGAGAGCGCCAAAGACAGGAAAGAGCGCTGCTGGAGCAACAGCGCGGGGAACAACTGCGACAGCGCGATGAGCAGCAACGCCGCGAGCTGGAGCGCCAGCAGCAATTGGAGCGGGAGCGGCAAAGGCAAGCGCGACAACTGCAAGAGCAGCAGCGGCAGGAACAAGCGCTTCGCCAACAGCAAGAGCGCGAGCTGGAGCGCCGGCAGCAGGAGGTAGAGCGCGATCGCCAGCGACAGGAAAAGCTGCTGCAAGAGCAGCAGCACAAAGAACAACAGCTCCGCCAACAGCAGGTTCAAAAAGAGCCGCAGCCCCGCAAAGAGCAAAAGCGCGGCGACCAGAAGCGCCGCGAGGAAGAGCAGCGAAAGTCGGGGGCAACTAAACCGCCGGCTTAGCGGCTAAGCCGTTTCGGGCGGCCTGCCAGGGTTTGATCAGCAACCAACTGACGGAGACCGCCACCAACAGCAGTCCGAAGATCCCCCACAGGGTCGAAGTGTAGCTCTGGGTGCGGTCGTAGATCGCTCCGGCCGCGACCGGACCGATCACGCTCCCCCACATGTAGAAAAAACTCATGGTGCCGCGGATCGTCGCGAAATGTTTGCGGCCGTAAAAATCGCCGACCATCGCCCAGACGATGGGAAACGAGGCGTCGATCACGGTAAACAAGGTCGTGAAGAGCCACAGCGTCCAGTAAGATTCCCCCCAGGTCAACGCCAGGATCGACGAAGCCGCCAGCAGCATGCAGCCGGCAAGCAGCCGAGGTTTGTTGCTGGCATCGCCGATCCAGCCCAGGACGAAATGGACGAAGAGATTCAGGAACGCAAACGCGCCGAGCAAAAGGGCCGCGTGCTCCTGGGTCAACCCCTTCCAAACCATAATCGGCACGAAGTGGACGGTGACCGAGCTGAAAGCCGCCACGCGGGTCGTCATCGAGAGAACGAGCAGCCAGAAGATAGCGCCTTTCATCGCGTCGCGAAGCCCGACCTCCGTCCCGCCGCCCTGGTCGCGAACCCTCTGGCTCTGTGAATCGCGGTGATCGGGCTTGTCCGTCGGAGGGTCGCCGTCGGGAAGCAGCCCCAGGCTTTCCGGCGAGCGCTCCACCCTAAGGCTCAGAGGAATACAGACCAACAGAAAAGCCCAACCGGAAAAAAAGGCGGCCCAACGCCAGCCCAATGCGTCGACGCCCAAAGCAAGCAGCGGAGAAATCATCGCGCCGCCGACCGGCACCGCGGCGCTGATGACGGTCATGGCGCGCGCCCGCTGGCGGATAAACCAGTTGTTGGCCACGACCATCGGCGAGTGGACGAAGCCGGCGGTAAAGGCAAGCGTGATGACGCCCAGATAGACGGTCAGAAAAGCGGCGTAGCTATTGACCCAGGAGAGCAGGATGTAGCCCAAGCCCGCAAGCAAAGCGGCCGTCGCGATGATCGGCCGCGGGCCGAAGCGATCGACGAGATAGCCGACCAGCGGCCCTTCGATGGCCCCCTGGGCGCGCGAGAGAGAGAAGGCGAGCGCAGTCGCCGCCCGGCTCAAGCCAAGGTCCTGGCTGATAGGAAGAAAAAAAACGGTGAAGCCGTACTGGTGCAGTCCCCCGCCCACGACGCGGATAGCGGAAACCAGCCCCACCATGCGCCAGCCACGGTGGAGGCGCGCAAAAAAAGCCTCGACGGCTTTGAAGCCCATCGCCTCTTATATCTTAGACCGGAACGACTTTCCTAGCAGTGTTCGTAGTGAAGATTTTTTCCCGTGGGCTTACCCCTAGTGTGGTGTCTTAGGAATTCGTCATCTAATCCCGACCGTCATTCCGGCCAACCCCCGCGAAAGCGGGGGGCGAGCCGGAATCCAGGAGATTTTGGAAACTCTAGATTCCCGCTTGCGCGGGAATGACGATGGTGGCGCTGCGACTCTTTCGTTGAACTTCTGAGACAGGACGCTACGCCCGCGCGCGGTAGCGATAGACCCGGCTCCGGCGCGTCGTGCCGCTCAGCTCGGAAAAGAGAAAGCCGCGGAAGATCATCAAGAAGATGAGAAAGAGACCGAAGGCGAAAGGGATCAAGAAAGACCAGAGATAGAAAGGCAGGTAAACTACCAGAGTCATCAGCCAATCCTTCACCAAATATCCCGCCGCTACGATCAACAGGTTGGGTAGGAGCCACTCGAGCCAGTTCTCGACGATGAACTCATAGCTCGCCGACAGCAGCGCCAACCCCGACACGCGGCTTTGGTAGATCAGCTCCGGCACGGCGTTAAGTACGACGTAGAGAAGAACCTGAACGATTAAGATGACGAGCGGCCCCTGAGGCATCGAATAGGCGATACGCGAGAGCAGTGTCATCGGCAGCCAGAGGATAAACGCGATGCCGAGAATCTCCCAGAGATAAACGGAAAAACCCTTGACGAAGTCGTTCAGCACGACCTTGCCACCCCGGACGATGTTTTCGATGAGATAGAGGCCGGAGCTCGCGCAGGCCGCAGCCACCGCCGTCACGATCATTCGCCCCACAAATCCCAAGAACGAAAAAATCACCGCAGCGACGGCCAGGATCGCGCCGTAAGCGAGTGGAGCAAAGATGATCGTCCAGTTTCCGGCAAGCCGCTCGATGGTCCGGGAAAAGGAGGTCTGGTAAATCCAAAAGATCGCTTTAACCGAGTCCATGCGCGTGGAAATTCACCTTAGCAGCTACGGCAATCTTAACCAACCGTTCCTACGGCCGATCCGATAAATGAGAAACCAATCTTAAAAATCTCGCAATGTTGCAAAGACAGCCAAACCCGGCTGGAACAATTATCGTCGTCTATTGCAGAAAACCTTAGGTTCCGCAGGTCAAAGGCACAGGAGCAAGGCCAAGTTTTAGCGCACGGCCCCCCCCGCCCTAAGGCACAAGGTTTGCTTAGTAGCCTTCCACGGGAGGAAGTCTTATGGAAAGTGAGCTTCAACTCCTGGTAGGAATCCTGGTCGCCACCTTGGTGATCATCTACGGCTTGGTGCCTCTGGTTGTCCATGCGAGGGACTTCGGCCATAAGAAGATCGTGAAATGTCCTAAAAGAGGCCGCCTGGCGGAGATCGAGCTAGAGGCTCCTGGAGTCACCGCATCTCCGCGAGCCGGTAGGTCCCCGAGAACGGTCAAAATGTGTTCGTTGTGGCCTGATATGGGCAAATGCAGCCAGGCATGCATCACGTAAGGACGGAGCGGCGTCACCGCACCCTCAACCTAAATTTTTCTTGGCTCAATGCCTTTTAGGCCGCTTCCGGCACGTCGTGCAATCGACTTTCGCGGGCATCTCGCTCGCCTCCTATCCTTCGAACGGCGGACCGAACCCTA
This sequence comes from Binatia bacterium, assembly GCA_041483675.1. Lineage (GTDB taxonomy): Bacteria > Desulfobacterota > Binatia > UBA9968 > UBA9968 > 2-12-FULL-60-19. Next base: position 38,175 of record JBGPGE010000023.1, on the reverse strand, counting down.
ATCGCGGTCGCGGTCCCAATCCCGATGGCGGTAATCGTCGTGCCTATGATCGCGGTAGCGCTCATAGCGGTCATAACGATCGTAGCGCCGATAGGGATCATTATAACGGTAGCCAGGGTCGCGGTAACCCTGAGGATGGCCGGGGTAGGGCCTTTCGGCGATAATACAGCCGGGCAGGGAACCCAGTAGCGCCACCATCAATGCCGATACAAACAGTCTCTTCGCGTTTTTCATCTTTCGCCCTCCTTTCTACCCTATTAGACGAACGAGGGGTGAAAATAACTAAATGCAATAAAATCGCCCACGCTTGCGCTATGTTACGCAGAGGGGCTCCAATTGGCGCACTTGCCTTTCGCCCAAAACTCGCTTAACAAACACGCATCTCGAAGCCCTATTTTTTACTGTGATGGCCACCAACCTCGAAATCACCTCGCCGGCCGGACTTACCACCGAAGAGGCCCAAGCAAGACTTAGGCAGGAGGGCTTCAACGAACTCCCCTACGCGACGCGGCGCAGGACCTTCGCCATCGTGCTCAGCATTGCGCGCGAGCCGATGTTTCTGCTGCTCATCGCAAGCGGCCTCGTCTATCTGATCCTCGGCGACTTGCGCGAGGCCTTGATCCTGTTTGCATCGATATTCGTCGTCATGGGCATCACCGTCTTCCAGGAACGAAAAACGGAGCGGGCGCTGGAGGCGCTGAAGGACCTTTCGAGCCCGCGCGCTCTGGTGGTCCGCGACGGCGACGAAAAGCGGATCGCCGGGCGGGAAGTGGCGCGGGGCGATCTCCTGATCCTCACCGAAGGCGACCGCGTTCCCGCCGACGCAGTTTTGTCGTCGTGCAACGATTTGCTGGTCGATGAGTCCCTGCTCACGGGAGAATCCGTCCCGGTCCGCAAGACAGCGTGGAACAGCGTCCAAAGGATCACTCGTCCGGGCGGCGATGATCTGCCCTTTGTGTACTCCGGCACGATGCTGGTGCGAGGCCGCGGAGTCGCTACGGTTCATGCAACCGGTGCGCACACGGAGTTCGGAAAGATCGGCAAGGCGCTGCAATCCGTTGAGACGAAAGAGACTTTCCTCCAAGAGAGATCCGCCAGGTTGATCCGAAATTTCGCCGTTGTGGGGCTTTCTCTCTGTATCGCCGTCGTAGTCCTTTACGGGCTCACCCGGGGAGGCTGGCTCAGCGGATTGCTGGTCGGGATCGCGTTGGCGATGTCGCTCCTCCCCGAAGAGATTCCCGTCGTTCTCACCGTTTTCCTCGCCCTGGGCGCTTGGCGCATGTCTCAGAAGCGGGTTCTAACCCGTCACATGCCCGCGATTGAGACGCTCGGCGCCGCCACGGTGTTGTGCGTGGATAAGACCGGCACGCTCACGCTGAATCGCATGTCGGTCAGCCAGGTTTTTGCCGCCGGCGAGTTTTGCGAACTGAAGCCCGGCGCGGCCGGGCCTCTCCCCCGGAAATTCCATGAGACTGTCCGCTTTGCGATCCTCGCCAGCGAGACGGAGCCGTTCGACCCCATGGAGCGAGCGCTCAAACAGCTCGGCGAGCGATACCTCGATCAGGCCGAGGACTTTCGACGCTGGACGTTGGCACACGAATATTCGCTGTCGCCGCAGCTTTTGGCGCTTTCTCATGTTTGGAAGCCGCCGGGCGGGGAAGCGCATATCGTCGCAACTAAAGGCGCGCCTGAGGCCGTCGCCGAGCTGTGCCGCTTTAGTCAAGCGCAGCACAAGGAGCTTTCCGCGGCGGTTGACTCGATGGCCGCGGGCGGCCTACGAGTCCTTGGAATCGCTAAGGCCGCCTTTCGGGGCGACGTTTGGCCGGAAAGCCAGCGCGATTTCGATTTTGAGCTTCTCGGGCTGGTCGGATTATCCGATCCCGTCCGGCCGGGAGTTCCCGCAGCGATCCGGGAATGTCACAAGGCGGGAACAAAAGTCGTGATGATCACCGGCGACTATGCCTCCACCGCGCTGGCCGTCGCGCGGGACATCGGCCTGCCGACGACCGGGATTCTCACCGGTCCGGAGATCGCAAGCATGAGCAAAGATAAGCTTTGCCGCCGCGTGCGAGAAACCACGCTGTTCGCCCGGGTGTTGCCCGAGCAAAAACTCGGTCTGGTGGAGGCCTTCAGGGCGAATGGGGAGATCGTGGCGATGACCGGCGACGGCGTGAACGATGCGCCGGCGTTGAAGGCTGCGCATATCGGCATCGCCATGGGAGGACGCGGCACCGACGTGGCGCGCGAGGCCGCTTCCCTGGTTCTGCTCGACGACGACTTCGCCACGATCGTGGAAGCCATCCGTTCGGGGCGGCGGATTTTCGACAACCTGCAAAAGGCGATGGCGTTCATTTTTGCTATTCACGTCCCGATCGCGGGGCTGGCTCTGATTCCTCTCATTCTGGAGTGGCCTTTGGTTCTCTCCCCGGTTCACATCGTGTTTCTCGAACTCATCATCGACCCGGCCTGTTCGATCGCCCTCGAGGCGGAGCCGGAGGAAGTTAACGTCATGAACCGGCCGCCGCGCGATCCGCAGGAGCCTCTGTTCGGCTTCCGCAAAATTCTTTTCAGCCTGTTCCAGGGCGCCGTCGTACTGCTTGCGGTGCTGGCGATTTTCGGCTTTGCGCTCCACCAGGGGCGAGGAGAAGATCAGGCGCGCGCCCTGACTTTCGTCACGCTGGTTAGCGGCATGCTGGGTCTGATCTTCGCCAACCGTTCCTGGTCGCGCAACGCCATGAAAACATTACGCTCGCCGAACCGGGCTTTCTGGTGGGTGGTTGCAGGAGCGATCGTTTTTCTCGGCGCAGTTCTTTACGTGCCCGACTTGCGCGACGTGTTTCACTTCGCGACGCTACATGCCGACGACCTGGCGCTCTGCCTGGGCGCTGCGATGCTCAGTATTCTCTGGTTTGAGGTCGTCAAGTTTGTTAGAGAGAAACAACGAGCCTGAGAAACCGTCGCCAAGGAGGTTGCCGCCATGAAGAAGCGATTTCCATCCATCGTTTCCGTTCTGCTGCTCGGCATGATTCTCGCGCCCCCGCGTAGCGCTCAGGCGGGAACTTACATAGCCTACATCTCCGACTCGACCAGCTCTTCGGTGATTTACTGGCTGGCCAAAGATATGGGCCTCTACAAGAAGCACGGGCTCGACCTGGAATTGATTTTTATCAACGGCAGCGTGCGCGGCATCCAGAGCCTGATTGCCGCCGATCTCGGTTACAGCGGCGCGGTCGGGACGGCTGTCATCAACGCAAAACTTGCCGGAGCGGACGTCGCGATCATCCAGAGTCAGATGAATACGCTGCCCTATTTCATCATCGGCAATCCGAACATCAAATCTCCCGAACAGTTAAGGGGCAGATCGGCGGCGGTTCATATCCCCGGCACCTCGGCCGATTTCGCCCTCAGGCTCGCGTTAACCAAGGTCGGCATCGCGTACAAAGACATCAAAGCGGTCACGGTCGGCGGCGGTCCCGCGCGGCTACTCGCCACCATGACCGGGCAGATGGATTTTACCGTGGTCACCGAGGGCGAGAAGATCCAGGGGGAAAAAGGCGGACTCAAAACGATCATCGACATGGCCAAACTTAAAGTCCCGTTTCAGTTCAACTGCAGCGTCACCACGAGGAAAAGAATTCGGGAAAATCCCGACGAGGTCCGGCGCGTGGTTTTCGCCATGGTCGAATCGGTCCATTTTCTGAAAACGCACAAGGAAGAATCGATCAAAGTGATGCAGAAATATACCCGGGGCTTGAGCCGCGACATCTTGGAAGGGGCCTACGCGGCCAACGCCGAGCTGCTGGTCGACGACGGCTACCCGACACTCGAAGGATTGAAGCAAACGCTAGACATTCAGGTGTTGACCGACGCCAGAGCGGCCAAAGCCAAAGCGGAGGACTTTGTCGAGCTGCGCTTCGTGGATGAAGTCAGGAAGAGCGGGTTTGTAGAGAAGCTGCGGTAAAGAAAACGCGGAGCGGTGTGACAGTTACACGGATTTATTTTCCAGCAGATCTCCGTTTGTCAACGAGCTCTTTTTTCTCTCGCAACTGTTTTATCAGTCCTTCAAACGACGAATTCGCGATAACCCGGTTGAATTGCGCGCGGAGATTGTCAACCCTCTCGATCCCCCATGCGCTCCCGTCGAATACTTTCCATTTCCCATCGACGAGGTGGAGCTTATAAATAGCGGGAGCGTCCCTGCGAAATGAAAAATTGAAGTAGCCTTTGACTTCAGCAAATTCTCCCTGAATCGTCTCGCTTTCGAGCACCAGGTCCAGTGAAGCGTCCTTGGAAGGAATACGGTTAACTCCTTCTAAAAACCCACGGAACGCGTCAACGAATTCCTTCCGTTGAGCCGGAGTTATGCGATTCCAATGTGTTGCCAGGACCCGTTTTGCCATTTCATCGACATCCGTTACGGGGAGACGGATATCTCTTAGGCGGTCGTTAAGTTCTCTTTCCTTGTCTTCCGATTGCAGCGTCGGATCCCTCAGCGCTTGAACGAAGCGTTGGTGGGTTGATTTTATCAGATCAGTCGGCTCGCCGGCATTCACCGACACGGCCAACAAACAGTACAAGACCACCGTGCTGCAGAAATGAAGATGCCTCATGGCCAAGCCCGTTTAGCATAGAGGCGTTGTCCCTTCAAGCTCCGGGTGTTCGCCGTTCAGCATGCCTAGGAAAATGACGTTTTACTCATCTTAGAACCCGGAAAGGATACTTCCACGTTTCCGCAATTCCGGAAACGCGGGAGTTACATTGGGACGACGATTGCCGTCACCGAACCGTCTTTAGGGGAGAAGTTCGAAGGCTTTGCAATGGCGCGGTCGCACGATGGAAAAATCGCGGCGATCGGTGGTCAAAATGCGAACGATCTTAAGCCGCTCCGCGACGGCGACCACGCTCGCATCGACCAATCCGATGCGCGCCGTCTCGTAGCTGCGGAGAAGCTCCAGGGTCCGCCGTAGATCCTGGAGTGTCACTTCCTCTACGGCCATCTCCCCACGAACGACGGATTGAATCAGCGCCCGCTCAGCCTCCGGCCCAAGATGGGTCGCCAGAAGATAGGCGGCTTCCGGTAGAACTGTAGCGGGAATCACTAGCGGGTCGCGCGAGCGCTCAAGGAACCTGACAACGCGATGGTGCCAATCGTCGTCTCGATCCGCCATCGCATAGAGCGGGCCGGTGTCGACGAGGATCGGCGGCATTAGCGGCCAAAGCCTTTGCCCAGAACTTCTTCAGCCCGCGCGGCGACATCTTTCCTCCCGCTACGGCCGATTCCGACTAAAGACAGGCGCGACCGCCGAGGCCGGCGGCGCGCGACATATTCGTGGAGAGCTTTCCTGGTCATGTCCGACACGCTGATGTTTTCCCGCTTGGCCATCTCGCGCAATTGCCTCAGCACATCGTCATCCGCAAACACAGTCGTTCGTTTCATGGTCGGGGGGACCTCCCTGGATAGGTATGCTAGCATACGTATGCCGGGCGGACAAGGCCGGAGGAATCGTCGGCAAGAGCATGCCGAGCAAGGATACATTGACAGTCCACCGGCCATTTACTACCATCGCGAACGTAAACCGCCATCGAAAGTAAAAGAGGATTTCCATGCTCACTCAAGAAGAAAACGAGCTGCTCACGCGCGTCGGCCCCGGGACTCCGGCGGGTCAACTTCTCAGGCGCTACTGGCACGTCGTCGGCGCGGCGTCGGAGCTGACTGAGGAAAAGCCGAAGAAGAGAGTCAGGGTGCTGGGAGAGGATTTGGTCCTGTTCCGCGATCGAAGCGGAGCGTTTGGTCTCGTCGCGGAGCACTGCGCTCATCGCGGCGCGTCGCTCTACTACGGATTCGTCGAAGAGGACGGCATCCGGTGCGCGTATCATGGGTGGAAGTACGACGCCTGCGGCACATGTATGGAGCAGCCCTTCGAGAGCCCGGAGGCCGGCTACAGAGAAAAAATCCGCCATCCCGCCTATCCGGTGGAGAGATTGGCCGGCTTCCTGTTCGCCTACATGGGACCGGCGGAGAAAAAACCGCTCCTGCCCAAATGGGACATTCTCATGCGGCGGGACGGCGCGCGAAAACTGGAGAGCTATCAGATTCTGCGTTGCAACTGGCTTCAGGCGATGGAGAACTCGGTCGATCCGGTCCACACCTACTATCTCCATGCGCATACTCTGAGAACGAGAGGCAATAAAGAAGCGGCCTATTATTATCGGCCTCTCAGCAAGCTCGAATTTGAGCTGGTGGTGCATCCCGCCTGGGCCGGGATTCAGAAGCAAAGATTCTTTGCCGGGGACACGGCGCGCGTGGAGACCCCCCACCCGCTAATCTTCCCCAATATGCTCCTGGTCCCGGCGCGCCATAGCTACAATATGCACTTTCGCACGCCGGTCGACGACTATCATACGCAGATCTTTCACGTAAGCTTCCGCCCGACCCGCGACGGCGGCGTCGTGGAGCAGCCGGAAGATCCGCCGTTGGAATTTGTCAGCACCAAGAACGAGGCCGGCGAGTTTCATATGGAGAATTTTCCCAGCCAGGACCAGATGGCCTGGGAGAGCCAGGGTCCCGTTGCCAATCGTCCGAACGAGCACCTGGGGGAATCGGACCAAGGCGTCATCATGTTCCGCAAACTGGTGCGGGATCAGCTGCGCGCGGTGCAAAACGGCGGCGACCCCGTCGGCATCAACCGGGACCCGGCCAAGGACGAGGTCATCCGCCTCATTCCCGAAGGGTATACGGCGTTTTCCGATACCGAGGAGCAGCAGTAAACTCCAGATGCATACGTCGCGGCTGTTTCGAGAATATAAACCTCGCTCGTTCGAACAGCCTTCATCCAGAACCCCCACTAAATCTCCCCCTTGCTAAGGGGGAGACAAAGAGGGGGTGACGACTTTGTAGCCTTTAAGAGGACAACCCGAATGAGTCTTGTATTTAGTCTGTGCGCACTTCTCTTAACTGTTGCCGTCGGTCTGGCCGCGGAATCGAAACCGGCGTGGCAGATCGAATGGGAAAAGACAGTGGCGGCGGCCGAGCGGGAGGGCCGGTTCACACCGTACATCTTCGATCAGGGGCCTGTGACGCTGGAGACCGTGCAGGCGTTTGAGAAGACCTATCCGAAAATCAAGGTCAACCAGCTCAGAGGGCGGGGCAACGATCTCGGACCGCGAATCATCGCCGAGCGCAGAGCGGAAAAGTATCTGGCCGATATCTTCACCGGAGGCAAAGGAACAGCGCTCGCGACGCTCTACGCCGGGAAGACCCTGGAGCCGATCAAGCCGGCGCTGATCCTGCCTGAGATCCTCGACGAAACCAAGTGGTGGCAGGGGCGGCACAAATATGCCGACCCTGAGGGAAAATATCTGTTCGTTTTCGTCGGCAACGGCGGCGGGGTCAACATCAACTACAACAAGAATCTGGTGAACCCCAGGGAGTTCAGCTCTTACCTGGACCTTCTCCAGCCCAAGTGGAAAGGTAAGATCGTGGCCGCCGATCCGCGGCTCCGCGGCATGGACACCCCGGTGCTATTTTTCTACTATCACCCCAAGCTCGGCCCCGAATTCATGCGGCGACTCTACGGCGAGATGAACGTTACGATCGCCCGCGACTATCGCCAGCCGGTGGACTGGCTGGCAGTCGGAAAATTCGCCATCTGCATTCCCTGCATCAGCGACGAGATGGACCGAGCGATGAAGCAGGGGCTGCCGGTGGCGCAAATTTTCACCTTGAAAGAAGGCGGCACTTTGACCTCGTCAGGCGGCACGCTGAGCTTGATGAATCAGGCGCCGCACCCGAACGCCGCCAAGGTTTTTATCAACTGGCTGCTCTCGCGCGAGGGTCAAGCCCAGGTGCAGAAGGGGCGGAAGGACCGGCCGGGCACCGGCTCCAATTCGCTCAGGATCGACATCCCCAAAGACGACGTGCCGGAGGAGAACGCCAGAAAAGACGGTCTTGAATATTTTGACGGCGACGACGACCGATTTTCCGATCGGCGGCCGGCGGATAAGCTGCTGAACGAGATACTCGGGAAAGCCGGCAAATGATTAAATACCGTGCTCGTGTTCGTGCTCGTGTTTGAGTTACCCTCTCCCTAACCCTCTCCCACCGGGAGAGGGAAGGGTGAGGGCCGACGGCCGGGGATTTCGAGGGAACGAATGAGACGCTACCGGGCACACCTGTTTGCTGCTTCGCTCATTTTGTTCGTGACCGCTGCCGCCCGCGCGGCGGAACTCTCCGGGCGAACCGAGTGGGAGAATCTCGTCGCGGCGTCGGAAAAGGAGGGGCAGCTTACCGTCTATACGGGCGGAGTGGCGTCCCAGGCGAAGATAGAAGAGGCATTTCAGATTGCTTATCCCAAGATCAAGGTAAACTCGGTCACCGGGCGGGGATCCCAGTTCGGGCCGAGAATTATCGCCGAACGGCGAGCGGGAAAATATCTGGTCGACTTCTTCATCGGCGGCAAGGGCACCGCTGCCGCGACTCTCCACCCCGGCAAGGTCCTCGCTCCCATCCAGCCGCTGCTGATCCTGCCCGAAGTCCTCGATCTGTCCAAATGGTGGCAGAGCAAGCACAGATACGTGGACGCCGAGGGGAAATATATCTTCGCCTTCGTCGGCAGCGGCAGCGTCGTCGAGATTCGCTACAACACCAAGCTCGCGGACCCGAAGGAGTTCACGACTTACTGGGACCTGCTGAATCCCAAGTGGAAAGGAAAAATCGTCGCCACCGATCCGCGAATGGGCGGGATGGACAGCCTGGTGATCTTTTTCTATTACCACCCCAAGCTCGGTCCCGACTTCATGCGGCGGCTGTACGGCGAGATGGACGTGACGATCGCGCGCGACTACCGCCAGCCGATCGACTGGCTCGCCGCGGGGAAATTTGCCATCTGCATGCCGTGCAACAGCCGCGAAACGAGAAACGCGATCAAGCAAGGTTTGCCGATCGGGCAAATCATCGACTTGAAAGAAGGCGGAAATTTAACCTCGGGCGGCGGCACGATCAGCTTCATTGATAAAGCGCCGCATCCCAACGCGGCCAAACTTTTTGTCAACTGGCTTCTCTCGCGCGAAGGCCAGCTTGAGTTTCAGAAGCGCGACGGCGCCGACTCGCTCCGCATCGACATACCGAAGCAGAACGTGCTCCCGGAAAACCGCCGGCTCGAAGGCGTGGACTATTTCGACGGCGACGATCCCAAATTCTCCGACCGCCGCCCGGCGGATAAGCTGCTGAATGAGATATTCTCGAAAGCGCCTAGGCAGTAAATGTCCTCCTCTGATGTAGTGATCGGCGTGAGTCTTCCCAGAACCGGCAGATACGAAAAGAGCGCCGGGATCGTTTACGAACGGGCTTACAATCTCTGGCTTAAGCAGATCAATGAAAGAGGCGGGCTGCTCGGAAAACAGGTCCGGCTGCTGGTTTACGATGACGGCAGCATGCCGGAGAGGGCCGCGGAAAACTATCGGCGGCTGATTCATGACGACGGCGTGCCGCTGCTGCTCGGTCCTTGTCACAGCGTGCTGGTTGAAGCGGCGGCGCCGGTCGTCGAAAACGCCCGCAGACTGTTGATTCAAGGCAGCGGCAGCTCGCACGAGATTTTCCGGAAAAACCGCAAGTACCTCTTTCTCTGCTGGTCCGGCTGCGACTTCGATTACCCGAAGAGTTTTCTAGGGCTGATGGCCCGGTCTCGGAAGCCAGGACAGTCGTGGCGCGCGGCCCTGGCCTACACCGACGGAAGGATCGGACGCGCGGTGGCGCTGGGGGTCAAACATTACGCGGCGGTCTATGGATTTGAGCTGGCGCACGAGGAGGTCATAGGCAAGCCGCCATTCGACTATGCCGGTCTCATGCAGAGGATAAAATCCAAAGATCCCGACTGCATTCTCATCGGCCTCGATCACACGCGCCCGGACGAACCAATGCATTCCAGCGTCATCGAGGCACAAGGAGTCGGATTGAAGGGGACGCAAATCTGGCTTTCCGACAATCCATCGCCCGAGGACGCCAAGCTCGGGAGCGCCATCGACGGAGTCTTCATGCGCGCGACCTGGGTTCCTATCGATCCCGATCCGCTGTCAAAAAGCTTCGCGCAGGCTTTCAGTGCCGCGTACGGCATCGGGCCGGAATACCATGCGGCCGGGGGCTACGCCTGTTGCCAGGTGCTTGAGCAAGCGGTCGAGGCGACGGGAAATTTCGACAACGAATCGGTGAGGGACACTCTGCTGCGGCAGACGTTCAGCACAGTGATGGGAAAACTGCGCTTCGGCGAAAACGGCCTTTCCGCCGGCGCGATGAAACTGTGCCAATGGCAAAAGGGTAAGTTAGAGATCGTCTACCCGGACTCCGACCGCACCGCCGCTCCTCTCCTGTGAATGAGGCAGGAGACAAGTAAAAACAGCCGCCCATGTTCCTGCATCGCACTTCGTGACCGCGCGAGCAGGCGTCAAGTTCCCATCGCCGCAGGTTTTGTGATAAGTCTCTTTCGCTATGGCGACAAAAACCACTACCCGATTCCGGGAATTGTTGAAACGGCCTGAGCTGCTGGTCATGCCCGGCGGTTTCAGTCCGCTCCATGCGCGGATGGCGGAGGCGCTGGGCTATGAGGCTTTCTTCATGGCCGGCTCGCAGATCGCCGCTTACCTCTACGGCCTGCCGGATGTCGGTCTAATAGGCTTTCGCGAGATGCTGGAGGCGGCGCGGCGGCTCGCCGCGGGCTCCAACATCGCGATCTTCGCCGACGCCGACACGGGCTACGGCAACGCCGTCAACGTCCATTACACCGTGCAGCAGTACCTTCGCGCGGGCGTTGCCGGACTGCATATTGAAGATCAGGAGGCGCCGAAAAAATCGGGCACGCTGGCCGGGCGGCGTCTCATCTCGCTCGACGAGGCGATCGGCAAATACAGGGCCGCGGTCGCGGCGAAAAACGAATTGGATCCGGACTTCGTCATCTGCGCCCGCTGCGATGCTATCGGCAGCGAAGGCGGGAGCTTCGAGAGCGCGATGGAGCGCTCGGTCGCCTACGTGAAAGAGGCCGGGGTGGACGTCGTTTGGGTGAACACCTTGAGATCGCGCGAGGAGATCAAGGAGGCGTGCCGGAGAATTCCCGCTCCGGTCATCGCGCCTTATTATGGTCCGCCGCCATCACCGACGTTGGAGGAGTTTCAAAATCTCGGCGCGGCCGCCGTGCTTTTTCCGAGCCTCACGACGGCGCATGGCCTGCAGGCGACATGGGATCTGATGCATGATTTCAAAGAGCGCGGGCCGGCGGCCCTGGAGGAGTGGAACAAGCGGGCGCAGGAGAGCCGATGGGGAGTGGTGCCGCGCGCCGGAGAGCCGCTGCTCGACACCAACAAGATAAAAAAGCTGGAAGAGACTTTTATTCCCGAGTCGCTGCAGCGGGACTATGCCGGCACCTTCGGGCATAAAAAACATTGAGCCCGATGAAAACGTCGGCTCGCCTGGGAATCTCTCTCCGGGCCGATGCGAGACGTCGGTGTTACGCTGCTCCGACGATATGAGAGTAGCCAGGTAGTACAATTGGCACCTCACGTCCCACGCATAGGCCCTCCGAGAGACCCCCAGGCGAGCGGGAGGAAAACAGGAGCAACTTTCAAGTTTAAGGAGCTTTTATGGCAGGGAGTCAGATGGACACGGATGTGGCGATTATCGGCGGAGGGGGAGCGGGAGTGGCCGCGGCGATCGAGGCGGGGGACGCCAGGGCGAAGATCGTCCTGCTCGAACAAGCCGAGACGCTGGGAGGGACGGCGGCGATCTCCGGCGGCGGCTGTCTCATTGTAGGCACGCCGCTGCAAGAGGCTCAGGGAATCCACGACACGCCCGATCTCGCCTTTGAAGATTGGGTCAAGTGGGGGCAGGGGGCGGCCGACGAAGTGTGGGCGCGCTACTACATCGAGCACTCGCTTCACGATCTTTACTTCTGGGCGGAAAAGCAGGGCGCGAAGTGGATCGACTTGAAGTTTCAGGAGGGGAACCGCGTCTTTCGCTGGCATCGTCCGGCCAATAACGGCTTGGGACTCATGACGGCCCTGATCAACGGGATGAAGAGCCAGGGGGCGACACAAGTCCTGACTTCCACGGCAGCCGAAAAACTTCTCACGCAAGACAACCGCGTGTGCGGGGTCCGGGCGAAAAACGGAAAGAGCGGTGAGACGACGGACATTCGGGCGAAGACCGTGATCGTCACTACCGGCGGCTTCAACTCCAATCTCGACATGGTGCTGGAAGCGAGACCGGAGTTCAAAGCATTCAAAGTGATGGAAGGTTCCGGACGCGGCGCGACCGGCTCGGGCCACAAGCTCATTCGCGAGCTGGGCGGCTACTTCACGCACATGGATCACATCTGGTTCTATGTTTACGCGACGCCGGACTACCGCGATCCGGCCGGACGGCGCGGCCTCGTCTTCCGCCTGACCCCCGGCTACATCTGGGTCAATCAGCAAGGCCGTCGCTTTCATGACGAATCGCGCACCGGCGGCGCCTCCGCCACGCCGGCGCTCCTGGCGCAGAACCCGCCGCACGCCTGGGCGATCCTCGACACGCCGATGACCGCGAAGATGGAGGTCGCCGATCCCTACTACCGTGACGGCGACAAGGTCCGGCGCGACAAAGTTCAGGAGCTGCTCGACAGCTCGCCCTACATCAAGAAGGCGGAGTCGCTCGGGGAGTTGGGGAAAAAGATCGAGGTCGATGCGCCGACATTTCTCGCTGAAGTGGAGCAGTACAACAAGGCTTTCGACGCCGGATTGGAGAAGGAGCCTAAATTCGGCAAGTCGCTCAAGCAGTCGAAAAAGTTCGACACGCCGCCTTATTATGCAATCCAGCTCTTTCCGCTGGCGCGGAAAAATTTCGGCGGCGTCAAGACCGATCTCCGCTGCCGCGCGCTTAACAGATTCTTCGAACCGATCCTCGGTCTCTATGCGGCGGGCGAGGTGGCGGGCATGGCCGGCGGCCACATCAATGGGAAGGCCGGCCTGGAAGGAACGATGCTCGGCCCATCGATCTTCAGCGGCCGGGTCGCCGGCGGCTGGGCCGCGCATGAAGCCGGCTTCGGCCCGGGCTTTATCGGCAAGCCCAACCGCCCGTTAGGCTGAAAACCGCGGCAAAGAAGCGAGAGATAGCTCTCTACTTCCCCCAAAGCTTTTTCACGAACCCTTCGTTTTCCAACTGCTTGAGATAGCGGTCGCTGACGTAAGCGCGGACATCGACCTGCTTGGCCTTGGGACTGCTCTCCGCAAGTTGCGCCACCACGGCTTGCATTGCCTCTAGCGAGGGATACGGCACCGGCGGGATCTGATCTTTTATGTATTCATAGCCCTCTTCGACGATCTTGAGATCTTTGACCCGCGTGAACTGCGACAACGCCTTGAGCGTGTATTCCTTATCCGTCTTGAGGATCTTGATCGCTTCGAGATAGGCGCGCAGGAAATTGAGCACCTTTCCCTCTTGTTGTTCGAGGTATTTCTTGCTGCCCAGCAGACCCGTGTTGAAAAATGGGATTCCCATCTTCTGCGCGTCGGCGAGGACGTTGAGTTTCTGCCTCTCCGCCTCGAGACCGAACGGCGCGTTCATCACGGTGCCGTCGATGTTGCCAGCCTTGAGCGCCGCGCTGCGCGCCGGCTCGTCGCCGATCTGAAGTATGGCGACGTCTTTTACGGGATCGATGCCGAGCCGCTTCAAGATGGCGCGCAGGCCGAAATCGGCCGAGGAGCTGAACCTGCTGATCCCCAGCTTTTTTCCTTTGAGCTGCTCCACGCTCTTGATCTCCGGACGGGTGACGAGCTGGTAATTGAGCTTGTCGAGCAGGCCGGCGATATAGAGGATGTCGGCGCCCTCGATATTCGCCGCCGCGCCGGGCGCGCCGGAGAGCTGTGTGATATCGAGGTTCCCGGAGATCAATGCCTGAATGTTGGTCGAGCCGCCGGGGATATAGATAATTTCCGGCGCGAGGCCGTACTTGGCAAACAGCCCCTTCTGTTTCGCGATCCAGACCAGCCCGGACTGCATGCTCACGGAGCCGTGACCGACGCGAATCTTCTCCTGCGGATAGCCGTAGCGGCCCGGCCATAGGAGCAAGAATGCAGCTAGAATCAGAACGCTCTTCTGCATGACGGTCGGAAGTAGACCGGCCTTTCCCGCCGGCCTGCTAGGCTTTTGTTTTCGGGCAAGCCGGGCAGACGTAAAAGTAGCTAACCAGGAGAGCGATCCCGGAAAGCCCGACCAGCAAATAGACCAAGCGGGCGACGAATCCGCCGCCGAAGATCTGTTCGACCAGGTTTACCTGCGCGAGTCCCACCAAGCCCCAGTTAAGCGCCCCGATGATCGCGAGCGCACCTACAATCTTGCACATCATGCATGCCTGCTTCAACATACGGACCTCCTTATCAACGCTACGACGTTACCGCGGAAAGTTGGCAATCTTCTGTCGCAAGGGTCAAGGATACGCCTGTTGCGCGTACAATTTCAACTTCATCATCTCCAGCGCGGCGCGGCCGCCGAGGCCGAACGGGTTTCCCATCGTCTCCTGCATCTCGAAGTGATTGAATCCCTCGCCGACGAAAAATTCGACCGGCTTGCCGGCTGCTTTCACCGCCGCGGCAAACTCGCGCGATTGGCGCTGAAACTCCGGCGTCTCAAGCGTGCCGTGGCCGATAATAAGCGGCGCGTGGATTTTATCCAGGTGGCGCTGTGGGCTGAGCGCCTGTTCCGTCGCGTCGTCGAACTTCACATAGCGGCTGCGTTTCGAAAGCCGCACTGGTTTCAGATCGTACATCCCGCTCACCAGCAACGCGCCCTTGAGGATATCCGGCGGCAGGCCGAAGTCTTTTTGCCAGTCGGCGACCACGACGCAGCCGCCGAGATGGCCGCCCGAGGAGTGGCCCGATAGATAAAGACGGTTCGGGTCGCCGCCGAAGCTCGCTGCGTTCTTGTACACCCAGGCGACGGCGCGGCGCACCTGATCGGCCATCGTCATGAGACTGCCGCCCGCGTTCTCAACCGACACGAAGTCAGGGATGACGAAGTTGGCGCCGGCCGCGAGATACATCTCAGCCATGTAGGTGGAGTCTTTGGCCGCGCCGCTCTTCCACGCGCCGCCGTGGATGAAAATCATGATCGGCGCGTTCGCCCGCTTGGTTTTGTAAATATCGAGTTGCTCGATCTCCGTCGGACCGTAGGCCACGCGCTCAGCCGGGCCGATGCGGGCGATTGTCCGCTCGCTCGCCAGACGGCGGCGCGTCGCGATGTGCTCGCGATTCGGCGCCCAGACAGCCTGGTCGTAGGCGTCGTCGAGCTCCTGCTGGTCCATGTCGAGCCACACGAGCGGCCCCTTGGTCGCCTTTTCTTTCGCTTCCGCCTTCATGCCTATCGCCTTTTGCCTGTCACAGTTTTATAGCCTTGGCCGCGTTGGCGCCGAGCACCTGACTTCGTTCCTGCTCGGATATTTTTAATTCCTTGATCCTGCCCACCGGATCGAAGTCGCCCATCGCCATCGGGTAGTCGGTGCCGATCACGACGCGGTCGGCGCCGACGGCGCGAATCAGGTAGTCGAGCGCCGCGACCGAGTGGACGATCGTATCGAAGTAGATTTTTTTAAGATACGCCGAGGGCTTTTGTGAAATACTTTTCCCGAACTCCGGTCGTTGTCCGAAGGCGTGGTCGAGCCGCCAGATGTTGTAAGCGACCAGCCCGCCGCCGTGAGAAAGACAGAGCCTGAGATTTTTGTGCTTCTCGAACATTCCCTTGAGAATCATCCGCTCGATCATCAACGTCGTCCTGAAGGGAAAGTGGAGCACGTTGCCCAGCATCCCGTTGATCGGGTCATCCGTGTCGATGCCGTCCTCGGTCGGATGCACGAACAATAACAGATCGAGAGATTCAGCCGCCTCGAAGAACGGTTCGAAGTCGGGATTGTCGAGCGGCTTAGCGCCGACGCTGGTGCCGATCTCCAAGCCTTTGAGGCCGATCTTTTTCGCCTCCTCGGCGATGGCAATGGACTCGGAGACGCTTTGCAGCGGCACGCTGCCGAAGCCGATGAAGCGAGTCGGATGTTGCTGCGCGATCCGTTGAATCGCCTCGTTCTGCAGGCGCGAGAAGTAAGAAGCGGCGGCCGGCTCCTCCCAGTAAAACAGCATGATCGGCGACGGCGAGATCGCCTGCATGTCAATGTTCATCTTGTCGAGGTCCTGGATTCTCGCCGCGGCGTCGTACGCGCCCGCACCCAGGTTCCCTCGCATTCCTCCGCCTGAGGTCACGGTCAAGCGGCCGTTGGTTAGCTGGACCTTCGGCGCTTTGTCCCGGTGTTGCCCGGGATTCCCCAGCGCCTCGATTGGGAAGAAATGGGAGTGCAGGTCGATGTTCACGCTTCGGCGTTCTCTCCCTTGACCATTTGAGATCTGAGATTTGAGATCCTGAAGCGCTATGTACGCTTCAGGGGTGGGCCGGTGACGCTATGGCGCTCCGTCAGCTCGAGCGTGTACCCGTCCGGGTCTTTGATGAACGCGGTGTGATCGGGGCTCCCCGGCCGGTTGGGCTGAGGCTCGCGGACGAATGTCACGCCCTCTTTCTTCAACATCTCGCACAATTTATAAATATCCGAGACGTAGAGCGCCACGTGGCCCGCCCACGGCGGCATCTTCGGATGCTCGCCGGCTTTGCCCGTCTGGATCAGCTCCAGCGCCGGCTCGTCGTCCTCGCAGCCGTAGCCCAGATAGCCCACCCGCTCCCCCGGCGGCTCGCGCAGCCGCATAAGATCCATGCCGAGGAGACGGGTGTAGAAGTCGATCGTGCGGTCGAGATCGCTCACCGGCACCATCGTGTGCCGGATGTGAAGCTTAGTCCCGCCTACGTTGCCTTGTGCTTTCATATTTTCCCCCTGAGGCTATCGTCGACTACTGCCAGTGTCCTGAGTTTGAGATTCCCTGATACGAACGCGACCCCGTTTATCGTCATTCCCGCGCAAGCGGGAATCCAGACCTCTTTGAATTTTCTGGATTCCGGCTCTCGCGGGCTCCCGCCCGTTCGGCCGGAATGACGGCTAGAAGAACTGACGAATTTATGAAACACCACACTAGCCTCAGTGCGCGGACGACGCAAGCGCGTCTACTTGCCCAGGAGCTTTCTCATGCGCTCGACGGCTTCGCGCGGCTGCCTCAACACCTCTTTCGCCAACTCCTCAAGCTCCTGGCCGGTGGCTGGATTGAGCTCGAGGTTTTCCTTCTTCGCTTCGGCGATAAGAGCCGCATCTTTCGTCGCGCCAGCGTAAGCGTCGCGGAGTATCCGCGCGCGATCCGGCGGGACGCCCGGTGGCGCAACGATCGGGCGGCCGAATTCGCTGGAGGCGAGAACGAGCTTCGCCAGACGGCGGTTGGCGTCTGAAGTCTTATATTCGTCCATGACCTCAGGCAGCGTCGGGACATCCGGCAATCTCGCATCCCGCGTCGCTCCCGTTTGCAGCAGGACATGGACAAAGCCGGTCTTGAGCCAGGTCGGGTAAGGCTCGTGGGAGAAAAATCCATCGATCGTCAGCGCGCGGCACTGAAGCTCGCCGCGCTCGACCGCTTTATCGACATCCGGCCCCTCTTTGTAACCCGCGACGATTTTGAACTTTGTCTGGATAATTTCTTCGAACAGTTTCGGCAGATAGTATCCCGTCGTCGTTATTTCACCCGCCCCACAGACCGGCGGCGTGGAAGAGTCGCGTATGTCGCGCATATTCTTGTATGGCGCGTCGCCGCGCATGTAGAGAAGATAGTGCGACTTAGTGGGACCGCCGATCCAGGCGAATCGGCTCAGGTCGAATCCAGCGTCGCCGCTTCCCGTGAGTTGCGTGAGATAGAGCGCGGGGATGAGAGCCGCGAGCGTCGTCCCGTCCGGCGTGGCGCGGTAAATCCGCCCAGCGGTTGTTACCGCCGATTCAACGCTGTTCTCGACCACGACGGCGGGATTGCCGGGAATATAGCGGCCCATGGGTCTCGCCACGAGGCGCGCGTACAGATCGTAGGCCGCGCCGGGCCGGAAGCCGACGAGGATCTTGATCGTCTTCCCGGCGTAGAAAGAGTCGTCGCCGGCCGGGCCCGCCTCGGCGACAACGGCGTTGCGAAGCGGGAAAACCATCGCGGTGAGGATAAGTGAAAGCAAGATCGTCCGCATATCGACCTCCTTACAGGCGTTGCTCAGCGGAAGGCCGGCATGACCTCCTTGGCAAAAAGGCGCATCGACTTTTTGATCGCCTCGTGCGGGATGCCGCCGAAATTGAACGTCGTCGTGAGCGTGTCGAAATAGTAGTGACGCATGGCGTTGTGGATGATCTGAATGCATTCCTCCGGATTGCCGTAAAGATTGCGGCCGGTCGCCAGCATCCCATTCCAGTCGTAGCCGTCCGCCGGGGGAAGCGACGACTTGCGGCCGATTCTGGAGATCGCGTCGTAGCGCGTGATCGCCGGCATGGCTACGTCGCGCGCCTTCTCGGAATTCTCATCCACCCAGGTGCGCGCGTGAAACTGGCAACGGCGTTCCGCAGGGTCAATTCCGGCCTCGATCAAGCCCTTCTGCCAAGCCGCCACGCCGAGGCGAACTTTATCCGGCGGATGCGGATGGCCGACGGTCATGATGTGGTAGCCGTTGCGTCCGGCCCAACCTAAAGTCTCCGCAGACGTTCCCGCCACCCAGATCGGCGGATGCGGCTGCTGCACCGGGCGAGGATAGAGCGTAATTTCTTCGAAGCGCCAGAATTTTCCCTCATGGCTCAACCGTTCGCAGGACCAGGCCTTGAGAATGATCTTGAGCGCTTCATCGACGCGCTCCTTGTCTCCCTCTCTGGGCAGGCCGAAAACGCGGTAGTCCAATTCCGTGTTGCCGGCGCCGATGCCGAACTCGAGCCTGCCGCCTGAGACGGCATCCACCATCGCGTACTCTTCGGCGGTCTGCAGCGGATGGCGGAGCGGCAGAATCGCAATGCATGGACCGAGACGGATGCGCGAGGTGCGCGCCGCCGCGGCGGCCAGCAGCACCGCCGGGTTCGGCACCAACCCGCCGTAGCCGAGGAAGTGGTGCTCGTTGAACATGAAGCATTCCCACCCCAGCTCCTCCGCCAGCTCGATCTGTTCGAGGATCTGTTGGTAGTAGACGTTATACGGCGGATCGAGATCGGGAAAATAGGTCGTCAGGATGTTGATGTAAAAGCGCATTGGGCAATCAGAGTTTTTAGTTCTGAGTGTTTGATGATTAAGTGGGAATATCCTGCAGGAACGGCCGAAGCTCCAGGCGCGCGCCGAGGCCGCGTTCCAAGGCCAGCTCATACGCCCTCCCTGCGATCGCCGCGAACTGTATGCCCTGAACGCCGCTGCTCGCTAAACCACCCAAGTTGCTGCCGGCAAGCTCTGCCAAAAATGCAATGTCATGAGCCGTCTTTCGCCCCGTGGATTCCCCCGTTTCCCAGTCGACGCACGGCGCCCAGCGGGCGTTGGGTAAAACCATCCCGGTTCCGCTTTCACGCGGGATGCAGTCGCGCTCGTCCGGTTGTCCGGCAACGTACGCCAGTGCGTTGGTGCGAACTTCGAAGTTTGCGTCGGCGAAACCACCGAGTTTGAGCGGATCGCCGCCAAAGACAAGATAGCCTACGAGCGTGATGCGGCGTGAGACCTCGTCGTCCAGCTCGCGGCGCGTTACGTTGGCGACGTACATGCCCGGCTCAAGCCATCGCCCTTCGAGCACCGGCGACATGGAATTCGTGCACGAGGCGACGATGTCCGAGCCTTGCGCGGCCTCATGCGCGCTTTTCACGGGCACAACCTCCACGCCGCTCTTTTCGCTCATCTCGCGACAATAGGAAGTCAGATGCTCCGGGTTCGGGCTGTAGGCTTTGATCCTGCGGAGCTCCCGCACGGCGGAAAATCCCAGCGCAAGAGAGCGCGCCATAGCGCCCGAGCCGATCATGCCGACGACGGCGGCGTCGGACCGCGAGAGATACCGCGCGCCGAGCGCGGCGGTCGCGCATGTGCTGGATGAAGCCGTCATTCATGATCGCCAGCAGCGCTCCGTTCTCCGCGCTGAAGAGCAAGATCAGCCCGCCGTAAAGACCCGGCTCCACACAATAGGTCGCGCGGCGCTTGATTCCGTCGACCACCGGCCATGAGATGATGTCCGGCTTGAGACGTAGGGCATAGTAGCCGCCCCGGATGATCCCCTCCATCGAGGAGAAACTGGCGAATTCCTCGGCGCGCGACGTGGGAGCGAAAATGTCGACGCGCGGCCTCCTGGCCGCGTCGCCTCGGGCGTAAGCCTTGAGGCCTTGAAAAAGCGCCTCGATGGAAGAACGCATGTCGAGGACGGATTCAAGCTCCTGATTGTTCAGCAGCAGGACCTGATCGCTCTTTTCCATTCCGTCACCGCTTCACGCGCCACTCCTCGACCTTCCGCCACCTTATGTCTTTCCACTTCCCTCTTTCAAGCATCGTCCTTGATCGCTTCCGGTACGCCCATGGTCCCGTGCCCTGTCTCGGAAGTCCGCAAAACAAATCCTAACCTCCCCATTCGTCATTCCCGCGAAAGCGGGAATCCAGAAGCATTTGATCTTCCTGGATTCCGGCTCTCGCCCGCCTAAGGCGGACTCGGCCGGAATGACGGTCGGAATTAAATGACGAATCTCTGAAACACCTCGCTACCCCCCGGCGATGGCGCCGACCACCATGAATGGCTCCGCGCCCCTCGCCACGTCGTCGGGAAGCGGCGCGTCCGGCGATTCGTGGGACAGATCCCGCCCGCAGGCGAAGAACCTGACGAACGCCCGGCGCTTGTGCGTGACGTGGTCGCGGATCGTGCCGCAAAGCATCGGATAGCGCGCCTCCAGCGCGTCGAGAATCGAGCGCTGCGTGACCGGTCCTTCGACCTCGAGCGTCACCTCGCCGTCGAGCTGCGCGAGCTTTTTGAGATGCGCCGGCAGTGTGACCCGTATCATGGCAAGATCTGGACCTCGACCGACAACACCGCAGGAAGATCGCGCACAATGGGCGCCCAGTGGTCTCCGGCATCGGCCGACGCGTAGACCTGCCCGCCGGTGGTGCCGAAATAGACGCCGCACGGATCGAGCGAATCGACGGCCATCGCGTCGCGCAGCACGTTCACGTAACAGTCGCTTTGCGGCAGCCCTTTCGTGAGCGCCTCCCATTCGTTGCCGCCCGTACGGCTGCGGTAGACACGGAGCTTGCCGTCGGGCGGAAAATGCTCGCCGTCGCTCTTGATCGGGACGACGTAGATCGTGTCGGGCTCGTGCGCGTGCACGTCGATGACGAATCCGAAGTCGGTCGGCAGGTCGCCGCTGATCTCCCGCCACGACTCGCCGGCGTCGTCGCTCCGCATCACGTCCCAATGCTTCTGCATGAACAGCACTGCCGGGCGCGAGCGGTGCATCGCGATGCGGTGGACGCAGTGGCCGACCTCGGCAGCCGGGTCGGGAATGTACTGCGAGTGGAGGCCGCGGTTGATCGGCTTCCACGTCTTTCCGGCGTCGTCGGAACGGAAAGCGCCGGCGGCCGAGATGGCGATGAACATCCGATTGGCATGGCTCGGATCGAGAAGGATCGTGTGCAGGCACATCCCGCCGGCGCCCGGCTGCCATTTGGACCCAGTTCCGTGGCCGCGCAGTCCGGCAAGCTCGTGCCACGTCTTGCCGCCGTCAGTCGAGCGGAACAAGGCGGCGTCTTCAATCCCGGCGTAAACCGTGTCCGGATTGTTGAGCGAGGGCTCAAGATGCCAGACGCGCTTGAACTCCCACGGGTGCGGCGTGCCGTCGTACCACTGGTGCGTCGTGAGAGGCTTGCCGGTCTCAGGAGAGGTGTCGTAAACGAACTTGTTGCTCTCGCCCTTGGGCATGCCCTCCGGCGTCGTGGTCGGCTCGCCGGGAGGTGTTCCGGGTTGGCGCCAGGTCTTGCCGCCGTCATCCGAGCGCTGAATGATCTGCCCGAACCAACTGCTCGACTGTGACGCGTACAATCGATTCGGATCAGCGGGCGATCCCTTCAGGTGGTAGATCTCCCAGCCCGCGAAGTGGGGTCCGCTGACATGCCATTTTTCGCGCTTCGCGTCCGACTCGATGATGAATCCGCCCTTCCGCGTGCCGACCAGTACTCGTACTCCGCTCATACTTTACTCCTTCCTGTAATGGTGTCTGTCGCGACTGCTATTTAACCGGTTTGTGGTCTGCGTTCAATCAACGTTTGCCTTCTCTTCAGAATCAGCGCGGCGGTTACGAACCGAACCGGAATCGATTTCGGATTTTTGCAGAAATGCAAACTCCGCTACTACTATTTCGCAGTCACGGGAAAAATCAAACAGATGATCGGAGCCAATCGAGTTGCACCTTTAGAAGATTACGTTGGAACGACCTAACCGCGGGTCAATTCACCGGCTGGCGAGGAGTTTCTGTTATCTCCGCACGACCAAATTTATAGGACGCGCTTACACTTCTTTTAAAAAGTAAAGAATATCGCGTCCGACGCCGATACAAAAATTAAGGTGGCCGGCTGGCGAGCGCAGACGCGCTTGAACACCGTCTCCAATCCGCATTTGCAGCCAGACCGGCAACGGTGGCCGCCTATGCAAAGCGTGAACGTCAACCATCGAACATTCCCGTCATCGCCCCGATCGCAACAAACGCGGCGGCTGCCCGAGTCAGGCCTTCCCCATCGCTCGTCATCGTTGTCGTCTCGACCCGCGGAAGGTGAATTAAACCCAAGGAGAGCCGGCCTCTTCGCAAAATTCATGGACTTGCCTATCTGGGTCCGTTTCCTTGGTAGCGTTCTTTTGTTTATCGGAACGATGATCGCAGGACTGACCTACTGGAGCGTGCGTGAGCAAAAGCGCTTGGCCATCGAACAGGCGAGGACTTTTGCGGCCGGCTCGGCGCAAGTTGTTACTTCCGGATTGGCCGCGCTTATGATGACGGGCAACGCCGCTCAGGTCGCGGATCTCATGGAACAGATGCGAAAGAGCCAGGGTATCGAGTCGCTAAAAATTATCCGGGGAGAGCTCGTCAGCAAGCAATTTGGCCCCGGCGAGAGTTCGCGCGAGCCGCCCGATGCGCTTGAGCAGCGCGTCGTTGCGGATGGCCAGTCTCAGCTCGTTCTGGCTACTCAGGGTGACAGATTGGTGTATCGAGCGGTGATACCGGTCATCGCCAAAGGCGGAGGGGCTTCGGGAACCGGTTGCCCCACGTGCCACCAGGTCGATGCAAGGGCGGTGATGGGAGCGGTCAGTGTCGGCATTGGCCTTGATCACCTGCGGCAATCTGCAAACGAATTTAGGCGTAACGTTTTTCTCGGCGCGAGCGCGCTCGGGCTATTGTTTCTCTGGGCTATTTATTTCTGCATTGCCGCCACCATAACCCGGCCGCTGCGAGAAATCGTCGCGCAATTCAAAGACATCGCCGAAGGGGACGGCGATCTGACCAAGAGAATCCTTGTACGGAACCAAGACGAAGTCGGGCAAGCGGCCCAGTGGTTCAACAGATTCATCGCCAAGATCCAAGATATCGTCGGTCAAGCGAAATCGGCGTCCGATCACGTGGCTTCGGCCTCGCAACAACTTTCGGCGGCGTCCCAACAGCTTGCAGCCGGCGCGCAGGAACAGGCGGCATCCTTGGAAGAGACGGCGGCGTCTCTGGAAGAGATCACGGGGAGCGTCAAGCAGAACGCCGACAACGCGCGCCAGGCCAATCAGCTGGCGGTGGGCTCGCGCGACACCGCGGAAAAAGGCGGGGAAGTCGTCAAGCGCGCGGTCGAATCCATGGGCGAAATCAACAAGGCGTCGAGGAAGATCGCCGACATCGTCACGACCATCGACGACATCGCCTTTCAAACGAACCTGCTCGCGCTCAATGCGGCGGTCGAAGCGGCGCGGGCCGGAGCACAGGGAAAAAGCTTCGCCGTGGTGGCGTCGGAGGTAAGAAATCTGGCGCAGCGCAGCGCGACGGCGGCCAAGGAGATCAAGGCATTGATTCAGGATTCGGTGACGAAAGTGGACTCGGGCTCCGAGCTGGTGAATCACTCCGGGCAAAGTCTCCAGGAGATCGTGACGTCGGTCAAGCGCGTAACCGACATCATCGGCGAGATCGCGGCGGCTTCTCAAGAACAGTCATCCGGAATCGATCAGGTGAACAAAGCGGTGGCGCAGATGGATCGGGTGGTGCAGTCCAACGCGGCGCAGACGGAAGAGCTTTCCTCCACCGCGCAGTCGCTTTCCGCGCACGCGGAAGAGCTCCAAGAGCTGGTCGGGAGATTCAAAGTTGCCGACGGTCCGTCACAGCCTCGCCAGTTAGAGACCGATCCCTCTACGGCGCGCCAGCCCGAGCCGGTTCTGGCTTTTAACTATACGACAGAGATACCCCAGTAGACCCGAAGCGCGCGCCTTCTTCTCTTTTCCAGGACGTCGATCTTTTTTCAGGATCAGCGGCGGCTGCTGCCGACCGGAATCGATTATCGAGCAAACGTGACAAGGTTCAATCGGGGAAATGCCGTAGGTACGTTGTTGAGTAAGTTGACTTACTGACTTCGAGTTCGGTCGCTTCGGTCAACTTGTCCGGCATCACCCAACGGAATCAACTCATCGACGATCTCGCCGGTTGTATAGAAAGCCGGCGTCGGTTTATATTGAACCATTGCGGCCGAATTTCATTTCTGGAGTACGCGAAACGCGCAAATCTTTTTGGAACAGGAGCCATCCCGATGCCGACGATCGATGCCGATACGCATGTCGATGAGTCCGAAGACACATGGAAGAAGCTGGAGGGCACGCCGTACGCCAGGTACATCCCGGTAACCATCGAGATGCCGCCGGATGAGGCCACGCGGGCCGGCTATACGCCGACAAACAGCCGCTGCTGGGTGGTGGAAGGCAGGCTGCAGAACCGCGCCATTCGCGACGATATCAACCATCCGCCCAGGGTGCTGCGAGAGCTCGAGGATGTGCCGGGCCGGCTTGCGCACATGGACAAGATGGGAGTCGGCGTCCAGGTTATCTTCCCGACCTTTTTCATCCGCTATAACACCGCCAACGCGGAGACCGAATGGGCGTTGGCCACCACCTACAATCGCTGGATTGCCGGTAAATGCGCCCAAACGAACGGGCGGCTCAGATGGGCGGCCGTGCTGCCGCTGCTTCGCCCCGACAAGGCCGTCGAAGAATTGCGTTGGGCGAAGGAGCACGGCGCCTGCGGCGTCTTCAAACGCGGCTTCGATCTCGACAGGAAGGTCATCGACCCGCACTTCTTTCCAGTCTACGAAGAGGCGGGCGCGCTCGACCTGCCTCTGTGCATCCACACGGGCCATCCGCTTCCGGGGAGCGAATGGGACAGGGGCTTTCCGATCATCTACTCGTTCACCGCGCTGGTAAGCTCGGGCCTTGCAAAAAAGTTTCCCAAGCTCAGGTTCGGGCTCATTGAGTCGGGGGCTTCCTGGATTCCCTATGCGATCTCGCAGTTGGGAGCGGTGAAACGCCAATCGCTCAGGGGTCAACAGAGCCAATGGCCGCGCCTGTATGAACTGGAACCGGAACTGTTCCGCGCCAACCGGCTGTTCGTCACGATCGACCCGATCGACGATATCGAGTCGCTACTTAAGTTCGGCACCGAAGATAACCTGATGATCGGCACCGACTACAGCCATACCGACATCTCCGCCAACTTGAGCGCGCTGGACGAAGTCCGCGGGTGGGTGGACGAGGGCAGGATCAGCAATGCGCAAGCCGACAAGATTCTCGAAACCAATGCCCGGGGGTTTTACAGCTTGTAAGAAGACCGCCGGCCATAAAGCTCCACGAGACGCTGAACAGCCAGGAACCCGCCGCGGGGCAGGTCACGGCCGTTACATTCTCCTCTCACTTCTTCTCGGAAATGTTCTTGAGGTAGCGCGTTTCCAGCTTCTGCCAATCTCCCAGACCCACGACGCGGTCGCGCTCTTTGAAAGTGGCGAGGCGATCGTCGATCGCTTCAGTGGAGCCGTCGCGTTTGAGCACGGCCAAAGCTTCCTTCATCGCGTGAATCGCCGCCCGTTGCGTGTCCGACGGAAAAATCGCGATCCGGTATCCCATCGCTTCGAGCCGCGCGGCGGGGAGCAGCGGCGTCTTGCCGCCTTTGAACATATTGACCATCAGCGGGACTTCACGGATCGAGCGCGCAATCGTCTCAAGCTCGCCCTCGGACTCGGCAGCCTCGATGAACACGCCGTCCACGCCGAGGCGGGCGAAGGCCTTGGCTCGTTGGATGGCATCTTCGAGGCCGTGAATCGCCCTGGAATCCGTCCGCCCGATAATCGCAAAGTCTGGATCGGAGCGCGCTTCGAGCGCCGCCGTGAGCTTCTGCTCCATCTCCGCGAGCGATATGACTTCTTTGCCTTCTAAGTGGCCGCAGCGCTTGGGCGTGACTTGATCTTCGATGTGGATCGCGGCCATGCCCGCGCGCTCGAACTCGCGCACCGCTCGAACGAGATTTAGCGCGTTGCCGTAGCCGGTGTCGGCGTCGGCGATGACGGGAATTTTCACCGCCGACACGACTTGCCGCGCGCGCTCGATCACTTCAGACATGGTTAGCAGGCCGATGTCCGGCACGCCGAAGCTCCGCGCCACGGCGCCGCCACTCAGATAAATCGTCTCAAACCCCGCTTCTTCGACGAGCCGCGCGGACAGGCCGTCGAACGCACCGGGAGTAAGCAAGAGGCGATTGCGGGCGAGCAGCTCTTTAAGTCTCTTACGCGGACTCATAGTTTGCCTCCCGGATCGCGCCGATCCGCTCTGCCGGCGTCGGATGGGAATAATGATAGGCGGAATACCACGGATGCGGCGTGAGGTTGGAGAGATTTTTCACCGTGAGCTTGATCAGCGCCTCTTCCATCGGTTTTCCGTCTTTCAGCGCCCGCGCGGCGAAACGATCGGCCTCGTATTCGTGCTTGCGCGACATGTAGTTGAACAGAGGATGAAGATAGAACGTCGCCGGGCCGGAGAGCAAACTGAAGAGCACCAGCGCCGCGTGGGGCGCAGGCGTGTCGAACCCGAAGGCGCGAAAGAAAGGCTCGTAGCCGAGAAGAAGGCTCAGAACGTACAGCCCCGCTAAAAGATAGATTGACCGAAGCACGAGCATGCGGCGGATATGCTTCATTTTGTAGTGGCCCATCTCGTGAGCCAGGACCGCCACGCCTTCGTCAGCCGTCATCTGCTCCACCAAGGTGTCGAAGAGAACGATCCGCTTGCTCCTTCCCAGGCCGGTGAAATAGGCGTTCGAATGGGCCGAGCGGCGCGAGCCGTCCATGGTGAAGATGCCGCCGGCTTTGAAGCCGACTTTTCCCGCTATCTCCAAAATACGGCGGCGCAACTCGCCTTCTTGGAGCGGCTGAAACTTGTTAAACAGCGGCGCGATCAGCGTGGGATAGAGCACGACCATGAGAAGTTGAAATCCTAGGATAAAGACGAATACCCAGAGCCACCAGTACGACCCGATCGCATCCATAAACCAGAGGACGGCGAAGAGGAACGGCACGCCGATGAGGAGACCGAGCAGCAGCCCTTTGAGTTTGTCCGCGACATAGAGGCCCGGCGTGGTCTTGTTGAAGCCGAAGCGCTGTTCGAGAACGAACGTGGAGTAAAGATCCGTGGGAAGATGAAGCAGGGAAAGGATCAACCCGACACCGACACAAAATATGATTCCCGTCGCGCGCGCGCCGACTGGAAAGCCGGCGCCAAGCACCTCGGCGATCCGATTAAGCGCAGGAAGCGCCCCGCCGAACACGACCCACAGTGTAACGATGATGTCATAGATGGCGGCCGAGCGCTGGAACTTTCCCTTAGCGAGAGTGTACTCGACCGATTTCCGATAGTCGGCGGGGCTCAACCTGCCCTCGAAGACATCCGGAAACTTTCCGTCCGTCGAATGCTTCCGAACATAGAGCAGGTTCATCTCGTTCAGCGTAAACTCGACAAGAAACTCCACGATAAACAAGGTGAGGAACAATCCGACAACGATCTTCTCCATACGCAAGTTTGGGTTTTCCTTTAATCGCTGCGGGTTAATTCCCCGCAGCTTGCTGCGTGGAATTTATTTCCTTTACGAAGCCCGTCATTCCCGCATGCTTTTAGCGGGAATCCAGGCGAATTTCGGATTGGACCCCCGATTAAAACATTCGGGGGTGACGACTTGGGGAAAAGTCATCCGAGGCCCTCTTGACACCCGCAGCTTGCTGTGGGGTGATTCATTCGAAAATCCAAAACCTGTCCTGAGCAAAGCCGAAGGATCTAAAATCGAAAACCTGTGGTGAGTCCTTCGACTCGGCTCAGGATAAACTCTGTCGAACCATTATTTGATGACCCTATCCGCCAGCGCGAGCACCTCGGGCGGGATCGTGACCCGGGCGCGCTTGGTCGCTTTCAGATTGATGACGAACTCGAATTTCGCCGGCTGCTCCACCGGCAGATCGGCCGGTTTCGCGCCCTTTAAAATCTTATCCGCGTAGGCCGCTGCGCCGCGGAACAGGTCGGGCGCTTTTTGGCTATAGGCCATGAGGCCGCCCGCGTCGGCAAACTCGCTCGCCGGGTACATCGCCGGCAGCCGGCGCTTGGTTGCGAACTTGACCACCTCCGTTCGGTGACTGATAAACAGTGGATCGGGCAGGACGATCAGGGCGCCGACGCCCTTTCGCGGTGTCGCCGCAAACGCCTGCTCGAACTCGCTCGGATCGCCGACGTTTACCACGTGAACCGTCACGTCCACCGCCCGGCCCGCAACCTCTGCTTCTTCCAGCGCGAATCGGGAGCTGGGATTGGCCGGATTCACCAGCGCGACCACGCGGGAGAGCTTGGGAACGGCCTGCTTGAGCAGCTCCATCCGTCTCCCGCTTAACTCGAGGGTGACATAAGACAACCCCGTGACGTTCCCGCCGGGGTCCGCGAGGTTTTTAACCAGCCCGCTCTCAACCGGATCGCCGACGGAGATAAAGACGATGGGAACGGTGCTCGTCGCCTGTTTGGCGGACACGGTCGCGGCCCTGCCCCACACCACCATGAGATCGACCTTGGCGCGCGCCAACTCGGTTGCCGCCTCCAGATAACGCTTGTCTCCGCCGTCGACCCGGCGATACTCGATCATCACGTTGCGTCCCTCGCGCCAGCCGAGGTCGCGCAATCCCTGCTTGAATGCCGCTTCGAACTCCGCGGGCGCGGAGCGCTCGGTGAGATAACCGATGCGCGGGACCTTCTTGCCCTTTTGCGCCTCGGCCGCGCCCGCGCCGCCGACCGTCGCAGCTATAGTGAAAAATATCGTAAGAAACCGGATCATTCCCCTTGTACGTCGACCGCAGAGGTGAAGCGTAACCCAGCGACCGCCCGCCTGGGGATCTCTCGGAGGGCCGACGCGCGGGACGAGGAGGATCAATCGTACCTCCCAGCTACCCTCATCTGTTAGGAGCAGCGCAACATCGACGTATCGCGTCGGCCCGGAGAGAGATTTCCAGGCGGGCTGAAGGGAGCGTAGCCGAGCGAGTGCGAAGATGTCAACTTGATTTTGGCGGGAGAACTTTATTCTACGACCGCGGGCTCCGGAGCGACGGGCTTCGCCGCGGCGAGGTAGTTGAACGTGAGCTTGTCCTCGCTCTCGTCGACCTGGACCTTGCCGCCGTTTTGCAGCTTGCCGAACAGAATCTCATCGGCCAGCGGCCGCTTGATCTCGGTTTGAATCACGCGCGCCATCGGCCGCGCGCCGAACACCGGGTCATAGCCCTTCCGCCCCAGCCATGCGCGCGCCATCGGCGTGACGGAGAGCGAAACCTTTTTCTCCTCGAGCTGGAGGTTGAGCTCCTTGACGAACTTGTCCACCACGCAAAGGATCACCTCGGGATCGAGCGCGTTGAAGTGGATAATCGCGTCCAGGCGGTTCCGAAATTCCGGGCTGAAGGTCTTCTCGATCGCCTCTTTGCCCTTGCCCGCGTTCGTCGTCGCCCCAAAGCCGATCGCGGCGGCGCTCATCTCGCGCGCGCCGGCGTTGCTCGTCATGATGAGTATGATGTTGCGGAAATCGGCCTTGCGGCCGTTGTTGTCTGTGAGCGTGGCGTGATCCATCACCTGAAGCAGGATGTTGAAGAGATCGGGGTGCGCCTTTTCTATTTCATCCAGCAGCAGCACCGCGTAGGGCGTCCGGTTAACGGCGTCGGTCAGCAGCCCGCCTTGATCGAAGCCGACGTAGCCGGGGGGCGCGCCGATCAGCCTCGACACGGTGTGCTTCTCCATATACTCGCTCATGTCGAAGCGGAGGAATTCCACGCCGAGGATGCGCGCCAGTTGTTTGGCAACCTCCGTCTTCCCCACGCCGGTCGGGCCGGCAAAGAGAAAACAGCCGGTCGGTTTTTCCGGCTGGCCCAGGCCCGAGCGCGAGAGCTTGATGGCGCTGGAGAGCGTCTCGATCGCCGCCTCCTGGCCGAAGACGACGGACTTCAGCTCGCCGTCGAGATTTTGAATCTGCAGCTTGTCGGCGACCGACACGCTGCGCGGCGGGATCTTGGCGATCTTGGCGACGATCTGTTCTATGTCCCTCGTGCCGACGACCTTTTTGCGTTTGTCCTCCGGCGCCAGCTTGACCGCCGCGCCGACTTCGTCGATCACGTCGATCGCCTTGTCCGGCAGGCGGCGGTCGTTCAAGTGCTTGGCCGAGAGCTCGACCGCCGCACGCAACGCCGCCGCCGTATAGCGCACGCCGTGGTGTTTTTCGTAGTGCGACTTGAGCCCGAGCAGGATCTGGTAACTCTCCTCCACGCTCGGCTCGGAGATCTCGATCTTCTGAAATCGGCGCGCCAGCGCCCGGTCGCGCTCGAAGTAGCTCTTATAGTCGTGGTAGGTGGTCGAGCCGATGCATCTTAACTCTCCCGACGCCAGCGCCGGCTTCAATATGTTGGAGGCATCCAGCGAGCCGCCGCTCGTCGCTCCGGCGCCGACCACCGTGTGAATCTCGTCGATGAACAGGATCGAATTGGGCTGCTTTTTGAGCGCGTTCAGGACGCCCTTTAAGCGCGCCTCGAAGTCGCCGCGAAATTTAGTTCCGGCCAGCAGCGCACCCATGTCGAGGGCATAGACGACCGCATCCTTGAGCGCGCCCGGCACCGTTCCCTGGTGGATTTTCAGCGCCAGCCCCTCGGCGATCGCCGTCTTGCCGACGCCGGGATCGCCGACGTAGATGGGATTGTTTTTCCGCCGCCGGCAGAGAACGTGGATGGTCCGTTCGATCTCGTTTTCCCGGCC
The DNA here is from genome assembly GCA_041483675.1 of Binatia bacterium. Classification (GTDB taxonomy): domain Bacteria; phylum Desulfobacterota; class Binatia; order UBA9968; family UBA9968; genus 2-12-FULL-60-19. The sequence continues at coordinate 6,893 of JBGPGE010000023.1, read as the reverse complement.
GATCAGCGGGTCAATTCGACCTTCGCGCGCCTTCTTGACCAGATTGACCGTAAAGGCTTCCAGCGGGTTGCGCACCGGCGCCGGGCCGTCCTCCTCGATCGCGTCGGAGGGGCTTGCCGACTCTTCGTCGTTCGCGGGTATTTTGGAGATGCCGTGAGAAATATAGTTCACGATGTCGAACCGGGTAATGCCCTGCTCTTCGAGAAGATAGACGGCGTAGGAGTCCGGCTCGCGGTAGATCGCGGCCAGGAGATTGCCGCCGTTAAGCTCTTTTTTCTCCGCCGACTGGGCGTGGACCACCGCCCGCTGCAGCACGCGATGAAAGCCGACGGTTTCCTGCGGCTCCCGCTCCAGCCCCTCGGGCAGCGCTTCGAGGTGAGTGCGGAAAAATTCTTCCAGCCCCTTTTTCAGGCGCGCCGGATCGCCGCCGCAATGGACGATCGCCGAGCCGGCGATTTGATCCTGAAGCAGGGCAAACAGCAGGTGCTCGACGCAGATAAACTCGTGGCGCCGCGCCTTCGCCTCGGCGAAGGCGAGATTGAGAGTCGCCTTGAGCTCTTTGGTGAACATCTCAAGCCTCTTCCATCGTGCACTTCAGAGGATACTCGTGTTGACGGGCGAGGCTTTCTACCAGCACGACCTTGGTCTCGGCGACCCCGTAAGGGTAGAGGCCCGCCACCCCTATGCCCTTGCGATGGACATGGAGCATGATCTGCACCGCCTCGGTTTGCTCCTTGTGAAACACGTACTGGAGCACCTGCACCACGAACTCCTTAGTCGTATAATCGTCGTTGTGCAGCAGAACTTTATAGAGCGGCGGCTTTTTGAGCTTCTTTTCGGTCTCGGTGGCGACGTCGCGCTCAAATTCGGATTCCCGCCGGCTCATAGAGGCTCTTTTCTCCAGGTGTGAAACTAACACCATTCAACCGGCCGCGCAATCCATTCCGGCGGCAAGACCGGCACTTTCTTCCTCTTGCGGTGCGAAAAGAAAAGCGCCATATTCAAAACGGTTATTTCCCCTGCGTAGAACGGTCTGGAGCCCGCTTCGCATGCTTGTTGAGAGGTGATGTATGCTGTCCAATAAAGTGAGCGAAATCACGACCCGGGAAGTCATTCTCGCGCCGGCGTCGAGTTCCATCTTTGACGTCATGGAGACGATGGCGGCGAAAAATATCGGCGGGCTCATTATCATGGAGGACCAGGCGCCCGTAGGGATATTCACCGAGCGGGATGTGTTGAAACGGGTGGTGCACAAGAGGCTCGACGCCAGAAAGCACTCGATCAAGAAGGTCATGACCAGTCCCATCCGCGCCGTGCGCGCCGACACTCACGTCGTGGAAGCGTTGGGGAAGATGTACAAGTCGAAGTTCCGCCATCTGCTGGTGCGAGGAGAAAAGAAGGTCATCATCGGGATGATTTCGATGCGCGATATACTTAAGTTCGCAGTGGAATTGGGACGCGGACTCGCCGAGACGCGGACCATCGGCAGCATTATCTCCAGCGAACTCGTGACCGTGAACGCTTCTCAGTCGATCTCCGAGACCGTGGAGATCATGATCGCCAAAAATACCGGCTGCGTGATCGTGCTCATGGAAAACAAGCCGCATGGGATCTTCACGGAGCGGGATGTCCTAAACCGGGTGGCGGTCAAAGCCGTCGATCCGCAAAAGACCCCGGTCGGCAAAGTGATGACGCCCAGTTTCGCCTCCATGGCGCAGTCGGCCCTGATTGGAGAAGCTTTGGCCGAGATGCACCAAAAAGGGTTCCGCCATTTGCCGATCCGGGACGACCAAGGGAAACTGACCGGCATCGTCTCCCTGGTCGACGTGTTGAAATATGCCAAGGCGCTGGATGTGGACGAGAAAGTCCGCCAAGCATGGAAAGAGGTTGAGGAATTTTGGGAATCCGAAGAGCAGTACACGCCGGGATAGCTCTCCAGTTTCTTGTTTTTTGATCCCGTTGTGCTAGAAAAAAGGATTCGAATGGAAGGAGAGGCAAACCTTCAGCTATGGATACGAATAAGCCCGCGATCAACGACTTAAGCATCAGTATAGCCACGGAAAACGGCACAGGGAGCGCCTCGGCCAACACCATTCTCTTTAAAGCGATCTTCAAAATGGGGGTCCCCTGCTCCTCGAAGAACATGTTCCCGTCCAACATCCAGGGGCTCCCGACCTGGTATCAGATCCGCGCCTCCGCCGATGGTTACATGGCGCGCAAGGACGCGATCGACGTCATGGTCATGTTTAACGACGCGACGGCGGCCAAGGACATCTATCGGGTCCGGGACGGCGGCATCATCATCTATGACGACTCGACGCCGCTCGCCGCGAATCTCAAGCGCGACGGGGTGCAGTACTTCGGAGTTCCCGCCAACAAGCTGATCCAGAAAATCGTCCCCGCCTCGCCGCTCAGGATCAAGCAGAGAAACATGGTCTACGTCGGCGTCCTGGCGGCGCTGTTCGGCATCGACATGGAGACGATCAAAGAGGTCCTGCAAGACACCTTCGGCAAAAAGCCGGTGGTGATCGAGTCCAATCTCGTCTGCATTGAGGCCGGCTTCAAACACGTCGCGGAGAAAGGTTACACGCAGAGCATCGCCCGCTTGCAGCCGATTCCAAACGGCAACAAGGGAAAGATCATCACCGACGGCAACACCGCCTGCGCGTTGGGCGCGATCTACGGCGGCGCCTCGGTCGTCTGCTGGTATCCGATTACGCCGTCGAGCTCGCTGGCGGAAGCGATCGAGCACTATATGCCGCGCCTGCGCAAGAAAGACGGCAAGGCGACTTACGCCATCGTCCAGGCGGAGGATGAAATCGCCGCCGCCACCATGCTTGCGGGAGCGGGATGGGCCGGAGCGCGCGCTATGACCTCCACCTCGGGACCGGGCCTCTCGCTGATGAACGAAGCGATCGGCCTCGCCTACTTCGCCGAGATCCCCTGCGTCTTTTTCATCATCCAGCGCGGCGGCCCGTCCACCGGTTTGCCCACGCGCACCCAGCAAGCCGATATCCAGCTCATGTACTATGCGTCGCACGGCGACACCCGCCACATCATTTTGATCCCGCACGATATGAAATCCTCCTTTGAGCTCGCGCGCCGCAGCTTCGACTTTGCCGAGCGCTTCCAGACGCCGGTCTTCGTCATGATGGACCTCGATCTCGGCATGAATCTCTGGTCCTCCGAGCCGCTGAAGCTCGACGCCGCGCCGTTCGACCGGGGAAATGTCCTGAGCGCCGCCGAGCTTGAGAGGTGGGAGAAAGAAGGAAAGAAATTCCGTCGCTACTTCGACTACGACGGTGACGGCTTGACCTATCGAACGATCCCGGGAAATCCCAGCCGCAAGGCCGCTTACTTCACCCGCGGATCGGGTCACGATACCGACGCGCGCTATTCGGAAGACGAGAAGGACTATAAAGAGACGCTCGACCGCCTGAAGCGAAAATTTGACACCGCTCGCAGTCGGGTCCCGAAGCCGATCATCGAGCGACACGAAGGCGTGAAGACCGGCATCGTCTGCTTCGGTTCGAGCTACGAGGCGGTTCGCGAAGCGCGCGACCGCTTGCGGGCCTCGGGGCTCAGGACCAACCATCTCCTCCTGCGGGCCTTGCCCTTGACCGAGGAGAGCCGCGACTTTCTCGCGGCGCACGACGTGGTCTATCTCGTGGAGCAAAACCGCGACGCCCAGATGGCGTCCATTTTCAAAGACGAGTGGCCGGAGCCGGCCGCAAAGATCGTCAGCGTCTTGATCTACAACGGCCTGCCGGTCACCACCGGAGAAGTCGTCCAGCAGATAAAATCGCACCAGGCCAACGGCAGAAAAGGAATCGAAGAATGGCAGGAGAAAAAGTTAATCGCCTCAATCTGACGGAGAAAGACTACGAAGGCGCGCCCTCGACGATGTGCCGGGGCTGCGGTCACGACGCGATCTCGGCGTCGATCATGCGCGCCTTCTTTGAGAGCAGCATCGACCCGCGCAAGGTGATCAAGCTGAGCGGCATCGGCTGCTCGTCCAAGACGCCCGCTTATTTCCTCAGCCAGTCGTTCGGCTTCAACGCCGTGCATGGACGGATGTCGGCGGTGGCGACCGGCGCGAATCTGGCGAACCACACGCTGATTCCGATCGGCGTCTCAGGGGACGGGGACACCTCGGCGATCGGGCTGGGCAACTTCTGCCACATGATGCGCCGCAACGTCAACATCGCCTACGTCGTGGAGAACAACGGCGTTTACGGGCTGACCAAAGGCCAGTTCTCCGCCACGGCGGACAAGGGAAGCATGATGAAGGGCGGAAAGATCAACGACATTCCCGCGCTCGACATCTGCGAGCTGGCCATTATCCTGGGCGCCACTTACGTCGCGCGGAGCTTTTCCGGCGACCGCAAGCAGCTCGCGCCGCTCGTGCAGGGCGCCTTCGCCCACAAGGGAAGCGCCATCCTCGACGTGATCAGCCCGTGCGTGACCTTCAACAACCACGAAGGCTCGACCAAGAGCCTCAAGTACGTCAAGGATCACCTCGACCCGATCCACGACATCGACTTCATTCCCTCCTATGAGAACATCGAAGTCGATTATAAGGAGGGCACAGACCACCCGGTCACGCTCCACGACGGCTCGCGCATCGTGCTCCACAAGCTCAACGGGGACTATGATCCGACCAACCGCATGGCCGCGCTGCAGATGATCCACGCGGCCGTGGCCGAAGGAAAATTTTTAACCGGGCTGATCTACTACGATCCCAACCGCGCGGAGTTCGCGGAAGAGCTGAATCTCGGCGAGACTCCGCTCGCCGAGCTGGGACAGGACGCGTTGCAGCCGCCGGCGGAGATGCTCGATAAAATCAACGCCGAATTCATGAAGTAGTCCTTGTCGCCGATAACGGCCGCCTGCTGCGTTGCCACTTCAGCCTCGCATCCATCTAATCCCGCTCCCTAACCCTCTCCCTGCGGGAGAGGGAAGGGTGAGGGAGTATGCTCCGGCGCGAGGCTTCGTGTCGCCTTGCATCCGCCGTGTTCTTGCCGACAAGCCTTTCTGGCAGCGTTCCCGTAAAGATGCGGATTTCGCGAGGCTAAGAAGCAGCCACCTTCTTTTGCGTAAGACTCTTCCAGGTTTGGATGATCTCTTCGGACGAAGCCACCAGGCCGAAGTGGCGGCGCATGTTCTCCAGCGCGCTCTCGCTCGCGATTTAAAAAGGAGGGCGGCATATCCGCCAAGGAGATCCGCCGTCGATTGAGATCGGGCTAGCCAGCTCACTTCGACGTTTCGGGAATTCTCGAAACGTGGAAGCGTCCGCCACGAAGCACAAGTCACAAGCACGTCTGTTTTCTCTCTTTTCCGCTTTCATCCCTTATCTTTTCTCTTTTATCCTTTTGTGTCCTCCTTTATCCTTAAAAATTATCGCCGTGCTTACCCGACCCCGCTTCCCTTTTGTCCTTTATCCTTTCTCCTTCATCCTTCTTGCTTCCCCCCTTTACCTTATCCTTTATCCTTTCGCCTTTATCCTTTGTATAGTTTCCCCTTGCGACCTTACCCGCAAATCGACTAAAATCCGTAAGGATGAATAGGCGGCGACTGCTCAAACGGCTCTCCGGGGGAGCCTTGCGAAGTGTCGCTTTCGGGAACATGATTAATTTGGTTGAGGGATTCGGGTTCAAGCAGATGCGCGTGACCGGGAGCCATCATATTTTTGCCCACCCTGGCGTCCAGGAGTTGGCGAACTTTCAGGAAGTAAAAGGAGAGGCCAAGCCGTACCAAATCCGACAGTTTCTCAGACTGATCGAGCGCTACGACCTCAAACTGGAGGATGAACGATGAGTGATTATCACATCAACATTTTCTACAGCGAGGAAGACAGCGGCTATATCGCCGACATTCCAGACCTGGAAGCTTGTTCGGCATTCGGCGAGACACCCGAGCAAGCCCTAAAAGAACTGGAAGTTGCCAAGAAGGCTTGGTTGGAGGCTGCCCGCAAGGCAGGGAAACCCATTCCCCTTCCCCGCTACAGGCCGGTGATCTATCAGGCTGCACGTTGATTCGTTTATGGCCAAAGTTAAAAGCGACCGCGCCCTCGTGGACAGTGGCATCAGGGCCCTCGTTGACGCTTTGGGATACAGCGGCACGATTAGATTCCTGCGCCATTTTTCCAAGGGAGAAGGCGACTATCTTCTCATCCAGAAAAAAATCTTTGAGGGGATGGACCTCGATCAGATATATCAAAAGGCAAAGGAACACCACGAGAGCCGCAAGACGTAGCTCCGAACGATTCACGCTCCGGTCTATATCTTTCCCCTGCTTGATGCCCGCCGCGCTTTGCGTCCCTTCATCCCTCCTCCCTCAGCCCTCATCCCTTTTATTAGTTTCCCCTTGCGACTTTACCGGCAAATCGCATAAAATCCGCGTAAACCATCATGCCAAAGCCAATCCAAGATTCAGGCATTAGTGACAACTATCTCCGGGGAAAAGTCGCTGACTTTTTGAGGAAAAAGATTACGGACGGCTCGAAGTTGTCCGTCGTGTCCGCTTACTTCACCATTTACGCATTCGACGCTCTAAAAGATCACCTCGGACAAATTAAAGGGTTGGATTTCCTTTTTGGCGAACCCCGCTTTGTCAAATCTCTCGATCCGGATAAGACAGATAAGAAGTCATTTAAAATTGAAGATGAAGGGCTACGGCTTGCGAACAGACTTGAGCAGAAACGTGTCGCAAAAGAGTGCGCCGACTGGATCCGTGCCAAAGTCGCCATTAAATCGGTGAAGCAGTCCACTCTGCTCCACGGCAAGATGTATCACATCGCGAACGCCGGCGTGGAAGAAGCAATCTTGGGCAGTTCCAATTTCACGGTTCGCGGCCTCGGACTTGGGGCGAGCAATAACAACATCGAACTCAAC